>JAUUNJ010000075.1 GCA_030844625.1 Roseburia sp.
CCAAAGGAAGCTTATACTATGGGAATTAAATCTATTATGCAGGCAAAGAAAATTGTAGTTATTGTAAATGGAGCAAAAAAGGCAGACATTGTAAAGGAAGCATTTTTTGGTCCGGTAACCCCAAAAGTTCCGGCATCCGTATTACAGCTTCATAATGATGTTACTTTGGTTGGGGATAAAGAAGCGCTGTCTCTTATTGAGGTGTAAATTTAAGGATAGTGTATGGAATATCCTGATTGGCAATTAGAGGTTAAGTTATGGTTATCAATAATGGATTAATTTTTACTGAAAGATTTCAATTTGAGCGAAATAATATACGAATAGAAAATGGAATTATAACTGAAATCACAGAGGAAAAGATAGAGCCGGAAAATTTAGAAGAAGTAGTGGATGCAGAAAATTTAATGGTAATTCCCGGTTTGACGGACTTGCACTTTCACGGATGTGTAGGTTACGATTTTTGTGATGGAACTGATGAAGCCATAACAAAGATGGCTGAATTCCAGCGAAGTAAAGGTATCACAAATATTTGCCCCGCTACAATGACGCTTCCAAAGGAAAGGCTGGAGAACATATGTCGTGTGGCAGCAGAGCATAAAAGTGAAGCAGACGAAGCGGATTTGTGTGGAATTAATTTGGAAGGACCGTTTATTTCTCCGAAAAGATGCGGTGCACAGAATCCGGATTATGTTCATAAACCGGACAAGGATTTTTTGATCGACCTTATGAATAGAGCGGGAGGGCTGACAAAGCTGGTTACCATAGCTCCGGAGGAAGAGGGTGCCATAGAATGTATCGAAGCTTTGAAAGACAAAATAAAATTTTCCGTTGGACATACAGTGGCAGATTATGATGAGGCAGATAAGGCATTTCAGGCAGGAGCAGGACAGGCTACACATTTATTTAATGCAATGCTGCCATTTACCCACAGAGAGCCCGGAGTGATAGGTGCAGCCGTTGATCATGCAGAAGTAATGGTGGAACTTATTTGCGATGGTATACACATACATCCGTCAGCTATAAGGACTGCATTTAAGATGTTTGGCGAAGACAGAGTTATTTTAATCAGTGACAGTATGAGGGCTTGTGGTATGCCGGATGGCGAATATGAACTGGGAGGGCTCCCGGTTATTAAGAAAGGAAGTACAGCAACTCTAAAAGATGGAACACTCGCAGGAAGTGTGACAAATCTCTTTGATTGTATGATAAATGCCATAAAAATGGGGATACCGGTAGAGCAGGCAGTAAGAGCAGCCACTTACAATCCGGCAAAATCTATAGGAATTCTTGATCAATGCGGTAGTATAGAAAAGGGAAAAGAAGGGAAGCTGGTGCTTTTGGATCAGAATTATAATATCGTCAGAGTAATAAAATAAATTTATGGAAATAAAGAATCAGGTGCAGTTTCTGTGCCTGATTTTTCGTATGTAAGGGTAAAATCCATTAGATGAAATAAACATTCTTTCTTTCAAAGAGAATATACTTATTATAAGATACGGTCTGGGTGAAATAAAATGCAAAAGAATTGGAAAGTGTCTGCTATTGCCTGTATGATCATACTTATAGTTCCTGTGTTAATTACTTTTATAGCAAGTAAAATTAATGTTAATAAAAACAGTCAGGTTCCGCTGTCAGGCAAGACAATTGTAATTGAACATGGAGGATATGTGGCTGAGATGGACATGGAAAATTTTATTCCTTGCGTATTGATGGCGCAGATGCCCATAGACAGCCCAAAAGAAGTGTTGAAGGCACAGTCTGTAATAATCAGGACATATATATTAAAGCAAATGGGAAATAGCACCAGCATAAATTCAAAGGAACTGAACCTTCCCTTTACCACTTATGTTGAATTGGAAGATATGTGGTTTCGAAATTACAGAATGGAACATCCGGGAAGCATTGAAGGGTTACTTGGGAATCTGACAGGGCTTGGAAAAAGTACAATATTTAAACAGAACATGGATTATCTTAATGCATTAATAGAAAAGACCAGTATGAATGTGTTAAAGAGTAACGGCGAACTCATACTACCTCTTTTTCATGAAATCAGCAATGGAGTCACCCGCAGTGGCAGTGAATTACTGGGCAAAGAGTATGATTATCTTAAAAGTATTAAGTGCAATACAGATTTACAGCAGGAAAATTTTATTGGTGCTAAATATATTACCATGGAACAGTTGAAAGAGAAGCTGGCAAAGAAAGATATTATTATTTATAAGGATAAGAAAGAATTGTTCTCATCGGAAAATATTGATTTACAGGATTTTGTGAATTTAATTGATTCTTCCAATAAAGATCAGCAGGGATATCTTGTTTCCATAAAAATTGCTGACACGAAAATAATTGCAGAAGAATTTGCAGATGCACTGGAACTGGCATCCACATCAATGGAGATTAGTGAATATGAAAAGGGATTAAGAATTACTACAAGAGGCGTAGGACACGGATTTGGCATGAGTCTGGCATATGCCGGACAACTGGCAAAGGATGGAATGGGATGGCAGAAAATTTTAAAAACCTTTTATAATGTCACGATCAGCGATTACTAAAAAAATAAATTTTCAAGCTTAATTGTATAAATCTGTAATAACATGGTCATACTACCATTGAGGTGATGAGTATGGATAAAAAATTTATTGCAGCAGTAATTGTTTGCTTTGTTGCATTAACAGCCGTAGCAACAGGAACTTATTTTCTGGGGCAGAAAAGCGATGAAAATATTGTAAATTTAAAAGAGGCAAATAATGCTGTGACCACTGCAGAGGATAAAAATGTGGAAGCTGCTCAAAATGTAATAGCTGAAACAGAAACTACAACTGCCGCTGACAGAGAAGATTTTAATCTGGCAGGGTATACTGACAATGAAAATCAGGAGACAAAAGCAGAAGAAGCCAACAATGTGGTCGAAGCCAATACAGAATCTAATGCTACAGGTGATGACTATATGTATGGTCTTTCTTCCGAGGCAGCAGCCCAGATAAAAGCATTAAAATTTAATAAGGACAGTGAATTGCTCTGGCCGGTTCAGGGAAGTATTCTTTTGCCTTATGATATGGAAAATACAGTTTATTATTCAACATTGGATCAATATAGGTGCAATCCGGGTCTTGTAATTCAGAGCAGCAGAGGTACAGCCATAAAGGCAGCTGCTGATGGTGTAATTACAAAAATTGATGAGGATGATGAGTTGGGAGTGTACATCAGTCAGGCCATAGGAAATGATTATATTGCAACATATGGACAGATTGTGAATCCGGAAGTCGCAGCAGGTGATTTTGTGGAAGCAGGTCAGACCATTGCCTATGTGAATGAGCCTACAAGATACTATACAAAGGAAGGGGATAATGTTTATTTTGCCCTTACCAAGGATGGTGAATCTGTTGACCCGTTAGATTTCATTAATTATGAAGATTAATCACAAAAAGTGAAAAAGAGCATATGATAAATTACCAACAGGCAACAAGGTTTTTTGTATACCTGTTGTTTCAAATAGATTGGGCTGTCATGTTACAATTTGAATTGTAAGTATGGCAGCCTTCTAACATTTAGTGAAAAATGAAGATTATTATATATAGATAAAGTTAATAAATTATCACCAATAGAAGCTAAATTGACAAGGATACTGTTTTACATTAAGATGAAAATGTATAAGGGAAAGGAACAAAGCTAATGAAAAAATATATAAAAAAAATGATTTCGGTTATTATTTCTCTGACAATCGTTGTTTCTATGATTTCAGCCAATTCTTTCAAAGCAAATGGGGCGGAGAATATGATTGAGGAAACAGAAGAAAAGAATGCAGAGACAGTAAAGGGAGTAAATGAAACTGTGTTCTGGGAAACAGAGACGGACATGAGGGAAACTGTGATTTCGGAAACAGACACGAAGGAAACTGTAGCTTCAGAAACAAAAAATCCAGAGATTGTTACCCGGGAAAATGGGAATAATAATTACAGTGATGCCCAGAACAGAGTTATAAATCAGGTGAAAGAGATTTCTGAAAATACTCAGGATTATGATATGGAGAAGGTGAAAGAACTATATCAATGTTATTCTATATTAACGGAACAGGAGATACAGCAGCTTCCTTCAGATACAGTGGAAAATTATGTAAGTATACTGGATCAGGCGGCAGAAATCAATCATAGGGATGGTGTTACGGGCATAGGAGTGGATGCTAAGGATCTGCCATGGTATGTAAAAGTTGTTGCTGAAAAAACAGACGAAAGCAAATTTCAGGAAAAGTATGATAGTTATCTGGATTCTTTATATGATGAAGAGGATATAGATGAGGAAGACGAGGATGAAAACAGTGATGAAGAAAACTGGGATGACGATGATTGGAGTGACACAGACGAGGAGGATGAAATAGAAGATGAGGATATGGAAGAGGATACAAATGATGACAATCAGAATGATGATGATGTAGAACATCCGAAAATATACTATGGACCTTCCGGTTTGGGATATAGGGCTGATGATGAAAGACTGGGAACGATAGCATCTTCTTATAAGATATCATTATATGACATAATAGAGGAAAAGGATTACAGTGTACCGGAGGGAATGACAGTAAAGGTATTTCTGCCATATATAAGAGAGTATCTGGGATATGACCTTGAAGTAGTTCATATGAAATCCGATAATGCTTTTGAAAGTTTATTTCCAATGATAATTGATAAAAATAGTATTGAAAATAGTGAAGAAGATGATCAACAGGAAAATACAATTGATGATGGACCGGAAGATGATAATGACGAAGATGTGGATCATAATGACTATGATATAGATAAAGACAGCGAAAGTGAAATGAGCAAGGAAGAGTACAAAGAATGGGTGGAAGAAGAAAATAGTAAAATAGATGTTGAGGAATATAATGTTTTATTTACAACAGACAGTTTTTCTGAATTTGGAGTCAGGCTGATTGAGAGTGAGTATGCCGAAACAACAGCGGTTAGCGAGAGTTCAAGAGCAGAGATGATTTCTCCAAAAACAGGATTAAATTTGGAACTGCCAATTATAATTGCCCTTAGTTCCGGTATGCTGGCAATGGTTTCTCTTGTTTTTTATAGAAAAAGAGATGAGGATATTGTATAATTGAATACATAGGCAAGGTAGCAGGAAAGTCCGCATTTTGCGGGCTTTCTGTTCGTTAAAAGCGCGAAAAGATAAGACATTATATTAAAAAATATAAACATGAATACGGAAGGAGAAAACATGGGAAAGTATATTATGGCATTGGATCAGGGGACAACCAGTTCCCGTACAATTTTGTTTGACAAGAGCGGAAATATTGTGTGTCAGGCAAATAAGGAATTTGAGCAGATTTTTCCACAACCGGGCTGGGTGGAACATAATCCTGAAGAAATATGGATGACCCAGCTTTTGACAATGGAAGAGGTTATGCGGAAGGCAAAAGCATCAGGGAGCGACATTGAGGCGATTGGCATAACGAATCAGCGGGAGACAACGGTTGTGTGGGATAAAAATACAGGAAAGCCTGTATACAATGCAATTGTATGGCAATGCAGAAGAACTTCGGATATTATAGATGATTTGGTTAATCGGGGGTTAAGCGATTCCATCAGAGACAAAACGGGACTTGTACCCGATGCTTATTTTTCAGGAACCAAAATTAAATGGATATTAGAGCATATTGAAGGTGCAAGAGAAAGAGCAGACAGTGGCCAGCTTCTGTTTGGAACAATTGATTCATGGCTTATGTGGAAATTAAGCGGTGGAGTTATCCATGCTACGGATTATACCAATGCCAGCAGAACAATGATTTATAACATAAAAGAGTTAAAATGGGATCAGGAGCTGCTGGATATTTTAGAAATTCCAAAATCAATGCTTCCGCAGGTGAAAGCTTCCAGCGGAATTTTTGGTTATACTACAACAGAGCTTTTGGGGGCAAAAATTCCAATCAGCGGTGTTGCCGGTGACCAGCAGGCTGCCTTGTTTGGACAGTGCTGTTTTGAGAAGGGGGATGTTAAAAATACATACGGAACAGGATGCTTTTTGCTAATGAATACGGGAAGTGAGCCGGTGCTTTCAGAGCATGGACTGATTACTACCATTGCCGCATCAACAGACAAGGTTGAATATGCATTGGAGGGAAGTGTGTTCGTGGCGGGAGCAGCGATTCAGTGGCTTCGGGATCAGATGAGAATTGTGGACAATGCGCCGGAAAGTGAAGAAATTGCATCTAAAGTAATGGATGCAGGAGGAGTTTATGTGGTTCCGGCGTTTACCGGGATGGGGGCACCCTACTGGAAACAGAATGCCAGAGGTATGGTCGTTGGCATTACAAGGGGAACCAGCAGAGAACATTTTGTGAGAGCTACATTGGAATCATTGGCGTATCAGACTTATGATGTGTTAAGAGCAATGGAGCAGGATGCTGATACTATCATTAACTCAATAAAGGTGGATGGCGGTGCCTGTGCCAATAATCTTTTGATGCAGTTTCAGGCTGATATTACGGGAAAAGAAGTTTTCCGTCCGGCAGTCATAGAAACTACCGGTCTTGGAGCAGCTTATCTTGCAGGGCTTGCTACAGGATATTGGGGAAGTAAGGATGAAATCAAGGCTAATATGAGCATGGACAGAATCTTTGGTCATAAAATGGCGGAAGAAGAAACCAGAGCACGCATAAATGGATGGAACAGGGCAGTTAAATGCGCATTGTTGTATGCAGAAGAGGATGTTTAAGCAGATAGAATAAACTGATATTATAAATAGTACATAAATTGGATATATTAACAATACCACTTGCTGATATAATAGGTAAAGTTGAAATAATTCATATGGATTTATTTCCGGCAGATGCAAACAGGGTGTCAGTGTCACGCTATTTGCTTATACATAGATCAGGAGGAAAAAATTGTGAATAAGAATTTAACAAAATTAATACTTACAGCGCTATTTGCAGCAATGACATGTGTAGCAACTATGGTTATCAAGGTTTCTACTGTGGGAACAAATGGTTATGTAAATATTGGTGATACCATTGTATTGCTTTCCGCATGGCTTATCGGTGGTGTATATGGCGGGCTTGCGGCAGGCATAGGTTCCTGTCTTGCAGATTTGATCAGTGGGTATGTTACATATGTACCGGGTACCTTTGTAATTAAGTTTTTCATGGCAATCGCTGCCTACTTTATTTATATGGTATTGAAGAAGATTAATTTACATAAGATAGTGGCATATGTTGTAAGTGGTGTAGTTGCTGAAGTTATTATGGTCGGCGGATATTTCTTATATGAGAGTACACTATTGGGATATGGCTTGGCTGCAGTACCATCCATAGGAAGCAATGCGATTCAGGGAGGTACATGCCTTGTATTAGGATTAGTGGCAGTATTAATTTTAGAAGGAACGAAAGCTGTGAGCCAAATTAAAAAATTTGTTTAAAACATTATAATAGAGTATAATAAGTAGGAACGGATTGGTTGTGTTTCTACTTATTTGTTTATATAAGAATAACGTGTTCGTATTCATTTAGAAGGAGAGTTCAGATGTACGAGGAATTAACAAAGCAGGCAGAAGAAACTACAGAGGAAATATGCGCAAAGGCGGGATTGAAAGAGGGACAGATTCTTGTGGTTGGATGTTCTTCCAGTGAAGTGTGTGGAGACAAAATTGGCAGTAATTCTAATTTGGAAGTAGCGCAGGCAGTTTTTAGAGGAATATATAATGTTCTGCAGAAAAAGAAAATATATCTGGCAGCTCAATGCTGTGAACATTTAAACAGGGCGATTATTGTGGAAAGAGAGGCAGTTCCTTTTTCGGACATTGTAAATGTTGTACCCCAGCCGAAAGCAGGTGGTTCCTTTGGGACAACAGCTTATAAAACATTTAAAAATCCGGTTGCGGTGGAAGAAATTAAAGCTGATGGCGGAATCGATATTGGAGGAACGCTGATTGGAATGCATATCAAAAAAGTAGCAGTTCCGGTACGTCTTGAAAATAATCAAATCGGTGCGGCAAGAGTACTTGCGGCAAGAACCAGACCTAAATTTATTGGTGGCTGCAGGGCAGTCTATGATGAAGAACTGGAGTAAATATAATTTTTTCATATGAGTTAGCCATCCCCCAATTTATTTCTATTCCACACAAATAAAAAGATATTTAAAGTATGTATGTTTTTCTTCTGTGTCATAAAGATTAATCAGGCTGATAATATGCAAATCAGAGCATATTGTCAGTCTTTTTTGTGTTATAAAATCCACCATCTGTCTGTAAGTAGCGGTGATTTCATCTTTGGTGTGGTCATGGTAACAACATACTGCACGGTTTGAAGGCAGGGAGAATGTATGAATGTTGTCATCGGTACTTTGTGAAATACTAATGACATTATTGTAAACATAGTTTTCTTTTAACAAATCTCTGGCGTCAATTGTTACACCCATGGGAAAGGAAGATAAATCTTCTATTTTATGAATTCTTTTTAGATGCAGAGCGATATCCTGGGCAATGTCACTGGTGTGATTTGCATCATTCTTATGGGAAACTGAAGTTTTAAAAAGGTTAAAATTTTCCAGTGTTTCCAGATAGGGTGAATTATTTTTATTCTTCTCATAATCATCCAAAAGCCAAAGTCCCATACTTATAGTATTAATTTTCTGCCGGATTTTCTTTAACTCATTTTTCATTTCCAGTATTTTAGCGTCAGCAGTTGCGCGAATATTTTCTTTTGAGGTGTCATGAATCAGACGGCTGATTTCTTTTAAGGAACATCCGGCTTTGCGAAACGTACTGATGAAATAAAAGGAACTGATCTGGGAGGAAGAATAGTAGTGATATCCATTTTCTTCGTCAATTCTGGGTACTAAGATTCCAATTTCATAATAGTGTCTTAAGGTATCTCTTGTGGTATTGCAGAGCCTTGCAAATTGACTGACACTTAAATTATATTCCTGATTATTTTTCTTATTATTCATTTTAATATTCCTTTCAGACAAGCAGTTCCAATGAGGTTTTTTATACAAATTACAAACAAAATTTTTATTGAACAAATCCAATAATAAAAATTTTGTTGACTTGGGGGTTACCCCCAGCATTATTATACCAGTGTTGTTTGGAAAAAAATAGTATTAATTGAAAAAGGAGAATGAACATGAAAGAAACAATTATTAGAATTATTGCAGAATATTTGGATAAGGATGAAGCAGAAATTTCTGCAACAGATACTTTTGCTGAAATCGGTTTAGATTCACTGGACATTATGGAACTTGTAATGCAGATTGAAGAGGAATTGGATTGCAAGATTGAATTATCCCAGGAATTAAATACAATTGAGAAGCTTTGCAAATATATTGAAGAGAGTAAATAAGTTTTAGGAGGGTGCAGAGATGCTGGTTAGTCCACTGTGTGAATTGTTAAATA
>JAUUNJ010000076.1 GCA_030844625.1 Roseburia sp.
CCTTAAGTTCTATTGCCAGATCCTCAATCTTGGAAGTCGAAATAGGATCGAGAGCTGATGTCGGTTCATCCATAAGTAAAACTTCCGGTTCCACAGCCAGTGCTCTTGCAATACAAAGTCTCTGCTGCTGCCCACCTGACATTGCCAGCGCACTCTTCTTTAAAGAATCCTTAACTTCATCCCAGATCGCCGCCTGCCTTAATGTAGTTTCAACAATTTCATCCAGCTTTGCTTTGGAATGAATTCCATGGGTCCTCGGTCCATAGGCAATATTGTCATAAATGCTCATTGGAAAAAGATTTGCCTTTTGAAACACCATTCCAACTCTTTTTCTTAAATTATTTACATCAATATCCTTATAGATATCTACCCCGTCAAGCATAATTTTTCCCTCAATGAAACAATCTGGAATCAAATCATTCATTCTGTTCAGAGATTTCAAAACAGTAGATTTTCCACATCCTGACGGTCCGATAAATGCTGTGATTTCATTTTGGGGAATGGACAAATTCCCATCCTTTATTGCATGAAAATCTCCATAATAAAGATTCATGTTTTCTATATCAAATTTTCCCATGTTAACTATTCCTTTCTGACTCTTTTTGCCAGTAGTCCTGATAGTCCGTTAATAATCAATACAACTGCCAAAAGTATCACTGCCGTGGCATATGCCTGATTTGTATAAAGACCTTCTGACAGCAGGCAATACATATGTACTGCAAGGGTTCTTGTTGAATCCAGTACACCTGAAGGTACTGCCGCCACCGAACCGGCTGTAAATATTAAAGCTGCACTTTCACCCACAATCCTTCCGATTGCAAGAATGACGCCGGACAAGATTCCGGGAACAGCAGAAGGAAGCACAATTACAAAAATTGTTCTTATTTTTCCAGCTCCCAGACCAAAACTTCCCTCCCTGAATGAATCGGGAACAGCAATCAGCGCTTCCTCCGTAGTCCTTATGATTGTAGGCAGCACCATAAATGTTAAAGTAAAGACACCGGCAATCATCGAATACCCCCAATGAAAAGCAAGAACAAATGCAAGGAATCCGAACAAGCCAAATACAATAGAAGGAATACCGGCGAGAGTCTCTGTTGTGATTCTTATGACCTTTACAAGTTTAGAACCTCTCCTTGCATATTCCACAAGATATATTGCTGCAGCTATGCCAACAGGAACTGCCAGAACTAATGTAAAGGCAACTATTATAATTGTATTGATAATAGCCGGTGTCATCGAAACATTGGCAGAATCATATTTCCATGCAAATAAATCTGCATTGATATATGGAATTCCGTTAATTAATATATATATAACCAGATATACCATCATTGCCACCGTAATTATTGCTGCCAATACAATGAGTATTAGCATTAATAATGAACCCGGTTTTCTAAGATATTCTTTAACTTTATTATGCAATGTATAGGAATTGTCTGGTTGTCGGATTTTATCCTTTTCCACTGTTATGCCTCCTTCCTCCTGTTAACCAACGTAAAGCAAAGATTGATTATCAGTATGAATACAAACAGTACCACTGCTGTGGCAATTAGAGAATCCCTATGGAGCCCTGATGCATATGCCATCTCCAGAACAATATTGGAGGTCAGCGTTCTTGCTCCGTTCAAAATGCTGTCAGGCATAATTGGCTGATTACCGCAGACCATAACTACTGCCATAGTCTCACCAATTGCACGTCCCATTCCTAAGATGATTCCTGACATAATACCTGATTTTGCTGCCGGAACAACTGTTTTAAAAATACTTCTCTCTTTTGTTGCCCCTAATGCCAGTGCCCCCTCATAGTAATTTTCAGGAACTGCCACAATGGAAGCCTCTGCTGTATTAATGATTGTTGGCAAAATCATCATGCCCAGAAGAATTGATGCCGTTAAAATACCTTTTCCAAAGGTACCAAAAATATTCTGGATTGCCGGCACAATAACTACCATGCCGAAAAAACCGTATATAATTGATGGAATTCCTGCCATTAAATTAATTATTGGCTTAATTGCTTTATATAATTTCTTCGGACAGTATTTTGCCAGAAAAACTGCAGTGAACAGTCCGATTGGAACACCAATAATCATGGCTCCAGCAGTAACATAAATACTTCCTATAATCATTGGGCCAATTCCAAAAATCCCCTGTGTAGGTTTCCACACCGTTCCAAAAAGGAATTTTACAGGTCCTATTTCCTGTATTGCCGGTATTCCGCTGGCAAACATGAATATGCAAATCATTACAACCGCAGCAATTGAAATGCAGGCACATACAAGAAATACAATTTTCATTAAAACTTCTAATGTTTTATTCAACTATGTAGTCTCCTTATTTAACATCTGACCAATCTGTGATTTCGCCTGTGTAAATCTTCTGAATCTGCTCTGATGTGAGATTTGATATATCATTATTTTTATTTACAATTACTGCAATGCCGTCTAATGCAATCTGTTTTGCCACAAGTTCTTTTGCTTCCTCATCCTTAAGTTCTCTTGAGGACATTCCAATTTCCGTAGCACCTTCAATAGCAGACTGAATACCTGCAGACGAACCTGACTCCTGAATTTCAATTGTCACACCGGAATTAATTGCCTTATAAGCATCAGCCAACTTGTTCATTAACGGCGCAACCGATGTTGATCCTGCAAGCGTAACCTTACCTTTCTGATCTTTTACATCATACTTTCCTTCCGGTTCAATGCCAATATACCCCTCTTCATTAACAATCTTCTGACCTTCTTCACTCATAATAAATTTAATAAAGTCTTTATCTAAATCTGTCAGCTTATCTTCCTTGTAACAAATATTAAAAGGTCTTGATACTTTATAGGTACCTGACTTGACATTTTCTGCTGTAGCATCTGCACCGTCAACCTGAACTGACTTAACAGCCTCTGAAAGAGAGCCAAGGGATACATAGCCGATTGCTTTATCATTCTGAGATACTGTCTGAAGCATTACCGATGTACTGTTTGTAATCTCTGCCGTCTGCACTGTCAAATCGTTTTCTTTTTCATCCATAATTCCCAAAAGTTCAACGAAAGCTCCCCTTGTTCCAGAACCTTCTTCTCTGGAAACAACATTAATGGAACCTGTAACCTCCTGTTGTGAACCCTCTGACTTTGACGTCTCACCACTTCCGGAACTTCCACAACCTGTAAATGTCAATGTTGTAATAACTACTGCAGACACAACTGCTAAAATTTTTTTCCTCATTTTCTTCTCCTTTTAGTCTGTTTATTGTTTTTATTAACCTGATGAGAGTTTTATAAAACCTGTTATCTTTATCTGTTAAAGTTTCTTTTTCTCTTCAGGCTACACATAAATTCTATTTACGTCAGGTAAATTACAACATCTGGTTTTTGTTAAATCTACTTTAAAAAATTTTTTCAAATATTAAATCCTACTATATTAAAATCGGAAAATGTAAGAATAACTGCCTTTCTGTGTCCCTGTAATCCTCCATTACAATTTCCTGTACAATAAAAAACCTCCTCCTGACTTTGACTGTTATATCAAAACCAGAAAGAGGTTTATTTATCCCATGCTCCAAAAAAAACGCAGCATTTATCCTTTTTTAATCATAAATTATTTCATATTCACCTTCCGGTGGATATCTTTTAAAGTACGCATCAATTCCTGAATCTTTCTTACAATGAATTTTTATACCCTCCAGACCTTCCTCTGTATCAAAAATACCTTCCTTCATATATTCTATGGACTCTGGAAAATATATTTCTTCTATATTGCTATCCCCAAACGCCCATGTATCTATTTCTTCCACACCCTGCTGAATATGTACTTCTCTGATATTTGAAAAGGAAAAAGCACCACTGTCAATTCTCTTTACTGTATTGGGAATTATAATCTTGTCTGTATTTTGTGCTCTGCCGTAATCTGCTGACATAGCATTTTCTGCAATGGCAATGACCTCTGATGGTATGGTAAACTCTTTGTCTTTACCTATATATGCAAGTAAAACACCATCTCCGTCTATGGCAAATCCCTTTTCATCAAACATTCCTATTTCTTCGTAATATTCATTTGTGGAACAGTTATCCTCTACCTGGTCAGCAGCTGCAGTATCATTGGAAAAATAGTAAAGCTTCTCCCCATTATTATCTGTAGTGTAAAAATACTTGCGCAACTCATATTCAGATAAATCCTGGTTGTCAAACTTTTCTTTAAAATCTTTTTCCTCATCCACATAATTCATGGAAAATACTTTTTTATCAAACCGTATTACATGATTGCCGATTTCATATGTTCCGGATTTTATTTTTTTTCCTGACATATCTTTTTCTTCATATTTTCCATCCTTTGTAAGAGAAAAAATACTAATCTTATCAATATCTACTTTATACCACTTTCCTGCTAAAGATAATGTTTTATATTCGCCCTTAAATGAAAACGCATCCCGCTTCTGACATTTTACAAATACAAACATTAAAATCATTATAATTAATAAAATTATGTCTATTACTATAATTCGTCTTATTTTTCTTACTCTTATGTTCATTTCTCTATTTACGTTTTTTCACTTTTATTTTTTTTGTTTTAGACCAGTTTCCGTATACTTTATAACCAAACTGATATGTATATGCTCTTACTTTTACATAATATTTTGTTTTATTTTTCAATTTTGTCAAAGTATAATTGGCGTTCTTGCTGGTTTTAGTCTTTGTCTTCTTTGCCTTAAATTTACTGCTGGTAGAATATTTAATCTGATACTTATATGCACCCGGTATTTTCTTATATTTGATCTTAACCTTATATTTCTTTGACTTCTTTGAAATTTTCTTTATCTTACCAATAGAAGTAATTTTTGTCTTTCCCACTTTCACTGCCGGAATCGGAGTACCTTTCTTTCCGTCTGCATTAAGATATGTGGCATATGCAAGATATTTTCCATTTTTAAAGTCTACACCGGTATAAACTGTGCAATTTTTGTATTTCAGTGCAACTGTACCCTCAGATTTTACACCATTATTTTCATCTCTCTTGTCTGAGTTCTCCTCTATCGTTCTAGGTGCTCCCACACTAGAGATATGAACAAGAGTTGCACCTGTCTTATTTGATTTAATATTTCCTATATTAAGGTTTGGATTATATTTCTGCTGATCATATGCCCAATGGGAATGCCCACTGAACATTGTCACATTTGGATATTTGTTCAAAAGATTTCTAAATCTTTTTTCATCGGCACATCCAAATCTGTATGTAAGATCATATGTATATCCACCAGGATTTTTTAAATTTCCAACTGCAGTTGTAACGTCACCATTCTCCGAAGCAAAATATGTATGGAAGAATAGATATACATTTTTGTTGGCATATGTATTTAAATTCTTTTCCAGCCAGTTTAACTGTTCCTGTGTTACAATATAAGATTTATCCGAATAATAATCCCATTTTGTCTGGCTGAAGAAAATAAAAATGTCTCCATTCTTTTCGTAAACAAAATCAACTCCTGTATCATTAATATTCTTAACATTCTTATCTGTGTCTTTTTTTGTATTTACATATTTTTTGAAGTCATTAATATTGTAATCGTCATGATTTCCCATACAGGTATAAACAGTCATATTCGGATACTTATTCACTGCCGCCTGAAATTTTGTAAATGCACTGGTCTCACTGCTTTTACTTAAATCACCTGTCATTCCCACAAAATCAATGCCCTGATCATTTAAAAACTTAAGCGCACTGTTAAATGCAGGAACAGAATCATCTGCAGAATAATCTGCATATCTGTTATAATGTACATCACTCAGTACACCAAACTTATAGGATAACTGTCCACCGTTAAATTGTTTCGTCTCCGGAATAGCATAAGTATCAACAACCTGTGACTTGTCATTATATAAGAGAAGCTCTTTAGCACCCTCCGGAATGGCTGTATATGGTGAAATCACCTGAAATGTAGTTGTAAGATTATCCGTAGTTGTCGCACAGGTTCCCAGTTCCGAATATTCCACTCCATTCAGTTTTAATTTTTTTCCTTCACTGTCTCCCCAATAAAGAGAATACGTTCCCGCTTCAGCAGTTGCCACTGTAATTGTTCCATATGCAGATCCAGGATCATTGTTGGCAAAATTATATGACACATCATATGATAATTCTGTTTCTTCCCCCTGAATATTATCAAGCTGCGGCACCAGGGTAACTACTAAAGTAAGCATCAGTAATAATGCTATTATTTTATTTCTTGTATTTTTCATGTTCGACTCCTTTACTTTATATGCATAATTTCTAAAATAATTACTGGCAGAGTTTTGCAACAATCTGGTTTATTACCTTGCCGTCTGCTCTTCCTTTAAATGCAGGCATAACTGTTTTCATAATCTGACCTTTATTCCCGGTGGCAATCACATCACCAAACTTTTCCTTCAATTCTGCTTCCACTTCCTCTGCACTCATAAGTTTTGGGGCATACTCATTGAACACATCATATCTTGCCTGATATTCTTCAATTAAGTCTGTTCTGTCAGCCGGACAGGAATCAATCTGTTCTTTCACTGTCTTTAATTCTTTCAGAATTACTTTATTCACCATCTCTTCCGGAATGTCTTCTCTGCATCCTGCGTCAATTCCCGCTTTCTTCACAGCCTGAATCAATGCAGAAATAGATTCCTTTCTTGCTTTGTCTCTTGCCTTCATTGCCGCAATCATATCTTTCTGTAATATTTTAATATCCATTTCTTTTTCCTCCAATTTTCATTCATCAATTCATTAATATAAGTATAGCACACCATTTAACTCATTCAATACATCAATGGCTTTTTTATTATTTTTTTCTTTTTGCCGCTGGGGCTCTGCCACGGGCTGATGTGCCGTTTTTTCCTCTTTCTGTCTTGGCGGATTTTTCTTTTTTAAACTGTCTTGGTCTGATCAGACACTTTTGTTCAAAACCTATTAAATCCTCACGTCCTGCTATGTGTAAAGCCTCTTTTACCAGTTCATAGTTTTCCGGATTGCGATACTGCATAAGTGCTCTCTGCATTGCCTTCTCATGAGGATTTTTCGGAACGTAAACCGGTTTCATTGTCCTTGGATCCACTCCTGTATAATACATAACAGTTGACATTGTAGAAGGTGTGGGATAAAAGTCCTGAACCTGCTGAGGATTATAACCAATATCTCTCAGGTACTCAGCCAATTTAACAGCTTCCCTCATATCAGATCCCGGATGGGAACTCATAAGATAGGGGACAACAAACTGTTTCTTTTCTGCTTTTTCATTCAGTCGATAATATTTATCTATAAACTTTTCATATACGCAGTTCTGAGGTTTTCCCATATAGGACAATACTTTGTCGGAAACATGTTCCGGCGCTACCTTTAACTGTCCGCTTATATGATATTTAACCAGTTCCCTGAAGAACATATCATCTTTGTCTGCCATAATATAATCAAATCTTATACCGGAACGGACAAAAACTTTCTTTACCTTTGGCAGCTTTCTCAACCTGCGCAGTAAGTTAAGATACTCTCTATGATCTGTATTTAAATTTTTACAAGGCTGCGGAAACAGGCACTGCTTGTTTTTGCACACACCACTCTTTAACTGTTTATCGCAGGATGGATGATAGAAATTAGCTGTGGGACCTCCCACATCATGAATATATCCCTTAAAATCCGGCATTTCAGTAATTTTCTTTGCCTCATTCATAATGGATTCATGACTTCTTGATTGGATAATTCTTCCCTGATGAAAAGTCAGTGCACAAAAACTGCACGCCCCAAAACACCCCCGGCAGCTAATCAGTGAAAACTGTATTTCCGATATTGCAGGAATCCCGCCTTTATCTTTATAAACGGGGTGATAGGTTCTCTCATAGGGCAGATCATATACATCATCCATCTCCTGTCTGCTGAGTGGTTCCTGAGGCGGATTCTGAACTACAAAAATACCATTGGAATATGGTTCTACCAATGTTTTTCCATTAAACGGATCCGTATTTTCCGATTGAATTTTAAAACTTCTGGCATATTCCATTTTATCTGCTTTCATCTCATCATAAGAAGGTAAAATAATCGGGTCGTATGCCAGACTGATATCTTTCGTCTTAAAAACTGTTCCCGGAATATATGTAATATCATTGATATCCATTCCACTGTCCAGTGCTTCTGCGATCTGCACGATAGATTTCTCACCCATTCCGTAAGAAATAAGGT
The DNA here is from genome assembly GCA_030844625.1 of Roseburia sp. GTDB lineage: Bacteria > Bacillota > Clostridia > Lachnospirales > Lachnospiraceae > Eubacterium_G. The sequence goes on from JAUUNJ010000076.1 coordinate 8,185, forward strand.
TTGCCTGACTGTCCAATAAAATAGAATGTTTAAAACTGTTGCTCCAGTAATCATAATGTGCCATTCTCCGAAGGCTTGCCTCAATACCACCAATAATAATCGGCTTTTTCTTATAGGTGCGTCTGATAAGATTACAATAAACCACTACCGCATGATCCGGTCTTTTTCCAATCTCTCCTCCCGGAGTGTAGGCATCACTGGTACGTCTCTTCTTTGAAACATAATAGTGGTTGACCATGGAATCCATATTTCCTCCCATGACAAGAAATCCCAACCTTGGCTCTCCCAGAACATTGATACTGTTGTCATCCTTCCAGTCCGGCTGGGAGATAATTCCAACAGAATAACCATATGCCTGAAGCACACGACTGATAATTGCATGCCCAAAGGAGGGATGATCCACATATGCATCACCTATGATGTATACAAAATCCAGTTGTTCTATCCCCCTCGCTTTCATATCCTGTTTGGATATAGGTAAAAATGCCATTGCCATTCCTCTTTATCTGCTATATATTCTGCTCTGCCTCATCTAAACTCTTATACCCTTGAAGATGTGCAGTATTTTCTATTGTCATCTGTGCCAGATTTTTTCCTTCCCTTGCCAATCCTACTATAAACCGGGCGTACATTTTAAGCAGTTCATCTGAATAGGTCAACAATTCTCCCTTTAAATAAGTTTCATAAGATGTATTATCCAACTCGTCTGCATCACTGGTAATATCTCTTGCATTGGCAGCCAGCTTCGGATACTGCCCTGCAAAATCCTGCATCCATCCCACCTGAATCTGAGCAATCTGATTTACGATTGCAATAGTCCGCTCTGACTTTTCCGGAAAATTATCCTTAATCTGTTCATATTCTTCCGGTGCAGTATATTCCATCATTCTGCCGTACTTTTCAGTAATCATGTTCCAACCCTTATGTTTGTTTTGCTGCCAGAGATTTCTGATACATTCAAGCATTTCATCTGTCCATGTCATATACTGGCTTTTTCTCATTACATAAAAGAATGGCCAGTTATTCTGGCATTCCGCACGTCCTCCAACATTTTGAACCTTATCAAAAGCTTCAAATTCCAATTTTACAATTTCATCAATTATTTCATCTCTTTTAAATTCTGTTTGTTCCATTATTCTATATCCACTCTTATCCAATTTATTACAATCGGTATCT
>JAUUNJ010000077.1 GCA_030844625.1 Roseburia sp.
CTGCTTCTTACTGAAAAGTGGCTGCCCTCTGTACCATATCTTAGAATTTTTTGTTTTACTTATGTACTTCAACCAATACAGACGGCAAATTTAAATGCAATTAAAGCAATGGGGCGGAGTGATTTGTTTTTAAAACTTGAAATTATCAAGAAATGTATTGGATTAATAATATTGATGATAGCGATGCAATTTGGTGTACTGGCAATTGCCATGAGTCTTTTGTTATATACTGTTTTTGCAAGTATTTTAAATGCATCTCCGAATAAAAAACTGCTTAATTACAGTTATTTGGAACAGATTAGAGATATTCTCCCATCAATTTTCTTATCGTGTATTATGGGGGGCATTATATATCCGATTTCACTGCTTAATTGTAATTACATAATTGTAATGATTTTACAGATTTTAGCAGGAGCAGCTATTTATGGAGCAGGATCAGTGTTATTTAAAATGGACTCTTTTTATTATATATTAGACACAGCGAAACAAATGTTTAGAAAGAAATAATTATTAAAATACGAAGGGAAACATGTCAATGGATATTGTATTATGCTTAGTCGCTATTATATGTACTTATAGAATTAAGTTTGCATCAGAATGGCATTCAGATTATATGAGTAAAGAAAAAACAACGGCAATTAATGGGATTTTTGTTTTGTTCGTTTTTTTTAGACATTTCACACAATATATCGAATATGGATCGTATGATGCAATTTTTCAACGAGTAGATAGTTGGTTGGGACAGTTAATCGTTGTGTCGTTTTTCTTTTATTCTGGGTATGGAGGGATGGTTTCTATTGTAAAAAAGGGGGAGGATTATATTCATACAATGCCCAAGAAACGAATTTTCCGTGTATGGTATCATTTTGCAATCGCTGTTGCAATGTTTGCTGTAGTAAACGTAATTATGAAAAATTCATATGACTTTAAAGTGATTGCTTTATCCTTTACTGGCTGGGAGTCTATTGGTAATAGTAATTGGTATATATTCGCAATATTATTTATGTATATCGTAACTTATATGGCATTTAGAATATTTAAGACGAATCATTTGAGTGCACTTATCATGGTTGTAGTTTCTTGTGGAATTTATATATTGCTGTTACATGGATTACAGAAAGGAGACTGGTGGTATAATACTATCATAAGTTATCCGGCGGGAATGTTTTATGCAAAATACAAGAATAAGATAGAAAGTATTGTTTGGAAGAGTAAATATATATATTTAGCTTTTATTGGAGCAGTGATAGGTATAGGAATGCTAGCATTTTCTTTTTGTTATAAATTTATAATGTATGAGTGTTTGTGTATTGCATTTATATCATTCATTGTATTGTTGACAATGAAAATTTCTATTAAGAATGAGATACTAGAATTTTTGGGAAGATATACATTTGAAATATATGTTTTACAGAGAATTCCTATGATTCTTTTTAAAGATATAATAAATAATACATATGTATATTTTTGTCTGTGCCTTTTAGTAACAATTATCATAGCTATGTTGTTTAAAAAAATAACACATCGATTAGATTCAGTATTTATAAAATAAATATAAAGGAGAATTTATATGGTAGTGAATGAAAAGACGCTTCAGGCTGTAAAACCGTTACGGGAAGCATTTGCCGGAGTCACGGTACTGATAACCGGGGCAACCGGAATGATAGGTCAAAATTTAGTTGCTCTATTATTGGCAATGAATGATGAATTAAATACACACATGCATCTGGTTGCACATGCAAGAAATAAAGCGAAAGCGGACAAGTTGTTCAAAATGTATAGTGACAGGGCAGATTTTGAAGTGGTAATCAGTGATGTAAAAGAATTAAAAGTTGAAAGAAGCGTAGATTATATGATTCATACAGCTGGAGTAACCGGGGGGAGTAAACAGCATATCGACTTCCCGATGCGAACGATTTCTACAGCACTGGATGGAACGAAAAATGTTTTGGATCTGGCAGTAGAAAAAAAATGTAAGGGAGTAGTTTATCTTTCCTCTCTTGAAGTGTATGGAAATAGCGGACTTTTGTCGAAAGATATTTATGAAACAGATGGAGGGTATATTGATCCTACCAATGTTCGCAGCAGTTATTCGGAAAGTAAGCGTATGTGCGAGTGTATGTGTGCATCTTATACAAAGCAATTTGGTATACCAACATATATCGCAAGACTGACTGCCACATTTGGATATGGAGTAACATATACAGACAACAGGGTGTTTGCACAGTTTGCGAGAAGTGTGATTGAGAAGAAAGACATTGTTCTGAAATCCACAGGCGAGACAGTTAGAAATTATTGTGATGCAGAGGATGCGGCAACAGCCATTTTAATGCTGCTTGTCAGAGGAACTGCAGGACAGGCTTATAATATTGCAAATATGGAAACGGATATTTCCATAAAGGATTTGGCAGAAAAGTTTATTGAAGGATTTCCGGAGAGTAATATTTCATTAAAGTTTGATTTGAAAGAAGATGCAGCAAAGTTAGGATATAATGGCATAATGCGCAATGTGTTAAATTCGGAAAAACTTATGAGTTTAGGATGGAAACCAATATTCAGTATGCAGGATATGATAAAGAGGCTGGTTGATACGATGAGTATGTAAGATGGTAACTGATAGAGAAATGAATGGAAAAATACGATATAGTATAAGGAGAAGATTATGAGTGTTTTTGGAAAGATAATTGATTCTGTCCGCATGACAAGATGGGAGAAGGCACAATACAAAGCAAAGAATGCATCGGCACACGAATGGCTGGCTCAAAACCCACAGCCGGAATTGACGAAAGATGAAGTAAAGGAAATTGATGAGTATTGGGCTAAATATGGAATTAAATTTAAAGATTATTGTTGGTTTCAATGGTACTATGGCATTAGTGGAATAAAAAGTCCACGTTTTATTCCAAATGATGTCTATGCTTATATTGTTTGGCCGTACTATGACAACGAGGGATTTCGGCACGCATGGAAAGATAAAAATTTCTTTGAGAGATTTTTACCTGATGTGACTTTTCCTAATACAATTCTCCGAAGGATTCATGGTAGGTTTTACGATTCGGCAGGTTCGTTTATCTCTGACAATGATATAGAAGCAATTACAAAAATCCTGGTGCCAAGAAAAGAAGTGATTGTAAAGGATGCATGGGATACCGGAGAAGGACGGGGAGTAACAAAGTATCATATTAAGAACGAAAATGATGTGAAAGCAATGCTTAAGGACTGGAGCTCAGATAATTTCTTAGTGCAGGAAGTTATTAAACAGCATCAATTCTTTGCTCAATTCAATGAATCCTCAGTCAATATGCTGCGCATAAACTCATGGTTCCATGATGGAAAGGTTGAAATTGTTTCGCCGGTTCTTCGTATGGGGATGCCGGGATTTGCTACGGATGTATGTTTTATTGACGGTGTGGAGATTGTCCGGGCTGTTGGTATTACTTTAGACGGACATTTAAGACGGGATATAGTAGCATTGGATGGAAAAAAACAACCTGTTAATGAGGTGATTGAGAATCCGGACGAAAAGGTACCATGCTGGGATGAAATTATTCGTATTATTAAAGAGAACGCAGTAAAGCTTCCGCATTTTGATGTAATCGGATGGGACTTTACTGTTACAACTGACGAAAAACCGGTTTGTATAGAATATAATATACAACGTCCGAGTACTGTTTTATGCCAGCCTAATAATGGACCTTTTTTTGAAGAATATACAGATAATGTATTAGATTTTTTACGAGATGATAAGAATCAGGAAAAATATATTCCTAAATGGCTGCGCAGATAAAAGATTGGAGAGTAAATGAATACAAAATTTGAAAGAGTTCTAAAAACGAGAGATATCTTAGCAATTGCATTCGGAGCTATGATTGGCTGGGGCTGGGTTATTAATTCAGGCGATTGGCTGATGAATGCCGGTTTAGTGGGATCAATCATTGCATTTCTGATAGGAGGAGTAATGGTACTGTTTGTCGGTCTGGTCTATGCGGAATTGACAGCAGCAATGCCACAGTGTGGAGGAGAACACGTATTTAGTTATAGAGCATATGGCGCGACAGGTTCCTTTGTATGTACATGGAGTATAATTCTTGGTTATGTAGCGACTGCGGCGTTTGAGTCAGCAGCATTTCCCACAGTCATTAAATATCTGGTTGGAGATAACTTTAACTTTGGTTTAATGTATTATGTAGGGGAAACACCAATTTACGCATCGTATGTGGTTGTCGGTGTGCTGTTTTCACTTTTGATAACATACATAAACATTAAAGGAATAAAAACATCTGCTATGGTTCAAAAGATTCTCACGTTAATAATATTATGCGCCGGACTATTGTTGATTGGAGCATCTGTTGTGAGAGGTGACACAACAAATTTGGCGTCAAATTTATTTGCCGGTTCGGGACTTACAGAGAAGACTTCACTTGGCGGGATTTTAACGGTAGCATGTATGACACCGTTTTTGTTTATCGGGTTTGATGTAATTCCACAGGCGGCTGAAGAAATTAACATTGCTTATAAAAAGATAGGGCGGATTATGCTGCTTTCTATCGGAATGGCACTCTTATTTTATCTGGCTGTGGTATTTGCAATTGCATATATTCTTCCAATTGTGGAAATAGAGGATTCTATGAATAGTGGATTGGTATCTGCTGATGCCATGGCAAAAGCATTTAACAGCAGTGCAATGGGGAATGTACTGATTATTGGAGGTATGTGTGGAATTGTAACAAGTTGGAATGCGTTTTTACTAGGTGGAAGCAGGGCACTTTATTCCATGGCAGAGTCTCGTATGTTACCTGTTATTTTTTCAAAATTAAACAAAAATAAGACACCGGTATTTGCAATTATCCTGTGCGGAATCGCTTGTGCACTTGCTCCGTTTTTTGGGAAACCGGTTTTAATATGGCTTGTAGACTCGGCAAGTTTTGGGTGTAGTGTGGCATATTTTATGGTATCGATATCTTTCCTGATTCTTAGAAAAAGAGAACCGGAATTAGAGAGACCGTATCGGCTGAAGCATGGTACATTTGTTGGAATTGCGGCAATGATTACTTCAGGATTTTTAATGATATTATATGTGGTTCCATTATCATTTTCCAGTAGTGCTTTAGTATGGCAGGAATGGATTGTTGTAGGAGCCTGGATCTGTCTGGGAGTTATATTCTATGCATTTACAAAAATAAAATATGGTAGTAAGTTTGGAGAGAAAAGATGAAAAAATACAAGGTAGGTTTTACGGTAGGTACATACGATTTATTTCATGTAGGGCATTTGAATTTGTTTCGTGAGGCTAAGAAATATTGTGAACATTTGATTGTAGGTGTTCATTCCGACGAATGGGTAATGCATTGTAAGAATAGGGCGACAGTAATTTCTTATGAAGATCGTGCAGAAATTGTTGGAGCAATTCGATATGTAGATGAAGTGGTAAAAAATGAGACGCGCAGTAAGATGGAGGCTTGGGAAAATTATCATTTTGATGTGGCATTTATTGGAGATGATTGGAAGGGGACAGAAGTTTGGAATAAGATTGAAGCTGAACTGAAGGCAGTTGGGTGTGATGTGGTATACATACCTTACACCAAAGGTGTTTCAACAACACAGATTCGTGAGCAGCTTAAAGATCAGTCTACGCAAAAAAAAGAAAAAAAGTAATTATGGAAAAAGAAGTAAGTTCACCGGGAAGAAAAAGAGTTGAATACATAGATATTGCAAAAGCATTTGCCATATTTCTGGTTTTACTCGGTCATACAGTTGATTCAGGTACTGCGTGTAAGAATGTTTTGTATTCTTTTCATATGCCGCTATTTTTTCTTTTATCCGGTATGGTAATTAATAGGAAAAAATATTATGGAATAAAATCTACATGGGTTCCTTTTCTACGTAAAAAGTTTTTTTCGTTGTTAATACCATATTTAATTTGGGGATGCATTTATGCATCGTTTTCCTTTAAGAATTTGGTGTTCATTGCATATGGTTCAAGAGAGACTCTTGGCTGTGCAGGTTCCCTGACGTCATTATGGTTTATTCCTGTACTTATTTTGGCAAGTTTGTTGTCTGAATTATTTTTTTATTGTTCGGAGAAGATAAGAGTTAACAGAAACTTGTTAATCGTAATAACTTGCCTATGTTTGTCAATTGTTGGATTTACGTTACCTCACTGGGGCAAATATGGTGATCCTTGGGGTATAGACATTGCTTTCGTAGCAGCAGTGTTTATTCTTTTGGGTTATCTGCTCCGTCCGATCGGAGATATCTTAGAAAGGAAACATTTTTTACTACAGATACTTGTACTTATATTGTCAGCTATTGTTTTTATTATAGGAATCCGCTATAACATCACTTCGACAGGATATGTATTGATGGCAAATGCAATTTATGGAAATTATGCAATGTTTTTATTGAATGCAGTGGCAGGCAGTTTGATTGTAATATTATTTTCTGCTATGGTTAGTAGATTACATTTCAATAAAAAGTTTTTGTTTTATATAGGTCAAAATACACTTGGAATTTTTATTGTTCATAAGCCTTTGGTAGAACTTGGACGATTACTGGCTGCCAGGATGGGAATGAATTATAATAATATAATGCTTGCATTGACAATTACGATTATAAGCATGATTTGTGCATGCATTATTATAAAAATAATAAGTAATTTTGCACCGGAACTGTTGGGAAAAGAGACGAGATATAAAGAAATATCATGAAAGTGATTTGGGAGAATAAAGAATGCAGAATATAAGGTTGTTGGATTGTACTTTGAGAGATGGGGGATATATAAATAATTGGAATTTTGGCAAGGATAATATAGATAAAATTGTACAAAAAACAATTCAGGCAGGTGTTGATGTTATTGAATGTGGATATCTAAGTACAAAGGATTCGGGTGATATCAATACAGCAAGATTTTATAGTATTGATGATGTAAGGCGGGCATATGCCGAAGCAAAAAGTGAGCATCAAAATTATGCCGTAATGATTAATTTTGGAGAATATCCTATAGAACTTTTAAAGAAGGCTGACGCGAACAGTCCGATTCTTCGTGTGGCATTTCATAAAAAAGATATGAATCGTGCATTTGAATATTTTGATGCGATTAAGAAACTTGGATATACTTTTTATGTACAGCCGATGGGGACATTAAATTATTCTGATGAAGAGTTTGTACGCCTGATAAAGAAAACAAATGCTTTGGAACCGGAGGCGTTTTATATTGTAGACAGTTTTGGTGTGATGGAATTAGAAGATTTCAGAAGACTGTTGTTTATTGCTGATAAAAACCTCGCACTTAATATTGTGCTGGGATATCACTCCCACAATAATCTGCAGCAGGCATACAGCAATTCTAAATATATGGTTGAACAGAATTTGAATCATGACATTATTATTGATGCCAGTGTGTTTGGCATGGGGCGTGGTGCCGGAAATTTAAATATTGAACTGTTTGCAAAATATTTGAATCAGAATTTTGATAAAAATTATAATATAGAACCTATTTTAGAGGTGTTTGACGAGTGCTTAAAGCCAATATTTGCAAAGAATTTTTGGGGATATTCCCTGCCGTTTTATTTGTCGTCTATACACAATTGTCATCCTAATTATGCTAATTTTTTTGCAGAGAAAAATACTTTGTCGGTAAAATCCATGCATGAATTGTTATCCACGATTTCAGAGGAAGATAAAATATCGTTTTCAATTGATAAAGCAAATGTATATTATAAGAAGTATCAGGAAAATTGGGTGGACGATCATGAAGCGCTGGAGCGTATCAGAGAAGCTGTGGCAGGAAATGAAGTCATAATTCTAGCTCCCGGAAAATCTTTAAAGTTAAATGCTGCCGGAATTAAGTCTTTTATTAAGGAAAAGAAACCTGTTATTTTCGGTGTGAATAAGGTATCCGAAGATTTTGTATATGATTACCTTTTTGTTGCGAATGAAAAGAGATTATTATCAGAAAAACCAGCCAATGTAAAGTCTTACATTGTGACTTCAAATCTGGAGTTTAAAGGTGAGCAAAGTGTGTGTGTAAATTATTCATCTTATTTATGCAGTAATGATAAAATTTCGGACAACCCAACATTAATGTTAATTAATATATTAATTGCGGTTGGGGTTAGAAAGATTTATATAGCAGGATTTGACGGATTTAGTGCAAATCCTGATGAAAACTATTTTGAAGCAAATATGTCCTTAGGAAGTAATATTGCGACAAAGATGATTAAGAATGATGTTATTAAAAAACAGGTTACAAAGCTTAGGGAACAGATTGAGTTAGAATTTATTACTTCTAGTCTATATTTGTAATAGATGGTATATGTTAAAGGAGCATAAACAATAAAAATGGTAAAAGATAATACATTAAAAAAACAGAATAATTGCTTAAACTTTGTCAAGGGTTGCGCATGTTTCGGTGTTTTATATATGCATACAAGTTATGATTGTTTTGCCAGCTCAATCATCGCATGCCTGTCAAGATTTGCAGTTTTAATATTTTTTATGATATCCGGATATTATTGTTATAATGAAGATAGGGATATTGTAAATAGTAAGATGCCTAAAAAAATCAGACATATATTAAAATTATGTTTGGGTGCCACAATTATATATTTTTTGTGGGGAGCAATTTTTGTCCCTGCATTTACGGGGAATCGTATCGATTTTGTATTGTTTATAGAAACGCACTGTACTTTGAAAAACTGGATTAATTTTTTTATATTTAACCAGTTGTCTTTTGGGGGAACACTTTGGTTTCTATTTGCACTTTTGTACTGCTATATAATTTTAATATTGGTTAATAAGAAGAATTGGTATAAAGGTACTTATATTGCTATTCCGGTGCTAATAATACTACATATAATATCACGTGGAATTATACAGTATTTTAATTTGATAGATGAGAATATTAATATTATTTTTTATCGTAATTTTATTTTTATGGGATTTCCTTTTTTTATGTTGGGAAATTTCATACATAAGTATGAGGAAAGAGTAGTTAATATATTTTCTAATAAGAAGCTGCTGGGATTCATAGGAGTAGGTCTGGCAATCAGTTGTATTGAAAGACTTGTAGTGCCATTGGAATTATTTTGGGGAACTGTGGCAGCTACATTTTGTATTTTTGTTTTTGCAGTCAGGAACCCGGAGAAAAAAATTGTTCCGGTGATAGCTGACATTGGAGACAAATATTCCATGCCTGTTTATATATTTCATCCTATTGTAAGTGGATTGATTTATTATATGAAATGTGCGATCGGTGTTGAAAATAATGTAATATTAGCGATTTTGAACCCTATCATAGTATTTGTGACAATACCTTTGTTGGTTAAGTTATATGAGATTATA
>JAUUNJ010000078.1 GCA_030844625.1 Roseburia sp.
TATGGATTTTGCCAACGAATATAATGGAATGGTTATTGGAACAGGAGATATGTCGGAGCTGGCACTGGGATGGGCTACTTATAACGGAGATCATATGTCAATGTATGGTGTTAACTCGGGGGTGCCGAAAACTTTAGTCCGACATTTAGTAAAATATTTTGCAGATACATGTAATGACAAGGAATTGTCGAATATCCTGAATGATGTTCTAAAAACACCGGTAAGTCCGGAACTGTTGCCACCTAAGGATGGAAAGATTTCACAGAAGACAGAGGATCTTGTAGGACCTTATGAGCTGCATGACTTCTTTTTATATTACATTTTAAGGTTTGGGTATGCGCCTGAAAAAGTATTGTTTTTGGCAGAACAGGCATTTGACGGAGAATATGATAAAGAAACCATAGGTAAATGGCTCAGGATTTTTTACAGGCGTTTTTTTGCACAGCAGTTTAAGAGAAGTTGTCTGCCGGATGGACCGAAGGTAGGTTCTGTGGCAGTATCACCGCGAGGGGATTTAAGAATGCCCAGTGATGCCTGTGTCAGAGAATGGATGGACAGGTTGGAGAAATAGCAAAATACTGGAGCGTATATGATTTTATACTATTTTCAAAATAATGAAATTGCGGGCTTTGCCCGCAATTTTCACTTTGGCGAAACTGAAATATGATTTTGTCCGGTCTTTGGCAAAATTCACTCAATTGTTGCACTTTTAATTGTATCCGATATTGCATTGTAGAGAATTGCATATGTATACTGGCTGTCTTCTGCAAATTTTATATTGTCAAGGGACTGATTTGCCACAATTTGTTTGGCAATATCTTCAAATGCAGGCTGAACAAGAGGATACATGGTCGTTATTGTGTCGCTTATATTATCTACCGTGATTGAATTGATATGATTGGTGTCTAAAGTGACTGTTACATCCATTGGATTTCCGTTCAATGTAATGCATGAAGTGTAAACTCCTGCCTCATATTTTCCAGAGGTTGTCTCGTCTTCTGGCTGATCCTGTCCTTTGTTGCAAAACATAAGGATTAATGAAATGACAAGAATGACACCAAGGAGAATGAATACAACGGTATATATAAGCTCCCTAAGATGAAATACCATAAATTTTGGACTTTTTCCCATACATACTCCTTACTTGTTGATAATAGTTATATATTTTAATCTATTAGAAAAGACAGGAAAGTATGAGTGAAACTTTTATATTTTACAGGAATATGTACTTAAAACTACCCATGTTTTTTGGTATACTAAAATTATTGGCATAAAGTCAGATAGATGACAGGAAAAACAGGAGTTTGTGCTGGTATCATTGAAGTTTTAGGAGGAAAGAATGGCATTACAGTTTATAGTAGGAAGAGCAGGCTCGGGAAAATCACATATTTTATATAAAAAGATGATTGATGCGTCTGAAATAAATAAGAATAAAAATTTTATTGCCGTGGTTCCTGAGCAATATTCAATGGAAACTCAGAAGGAAATTCTGACGCTCCATTCCAGAAAGGGAAGTTTTAACATTGAAGTTACCAGTATGACCCGATTGGCGTATACCGTGTTTGAGGAGCAGGGAGTCAGCGGATATAAGGTGATGGATGACTTGGGAAAGACTCTTGTTATGCGAAAGGTATTGGAAGACTGTAAAAAAGATCTGATTATATATAGAGATAAGACTGCCATGCCTGGATTTGCTGAGAAGATGAAGATGGTTGTATCAGAATTTAAGCAGTATGGCATAGGCAGAGATGAGTTAAGGAACATGAGAAAAACTGCTCAGTCCAGACCGGCATTAAAACATAAGCTAAAGGATGTTGAAGTTATTTACAATGCATTTAACGATTATATGAATGAAAAGATGATTACGGCAGAAGATGTGTTGAATATTTTCTGTGAGCATATTTCCGGTTCCGAATTTATTAAAAATACATACTTTTTCTTTGATGGATTCACAGGTTTTACCCCGTCCCAGTATCGGGTTATGGAATTGTTAATGGAACATTCAGCGGGGGTCTGTGTGGCAGTTACTCTTCCCGATGATGAAAGTGATTTTAGTGATTGTAATAAATTTGAACTTTTTAGTCTGAGTAAAGAAACAATACTCAAACTAAAAACACTTGCACAAAAGAATGGCGTGAAAATTGAAAACACGATTATAGCAGGGCAAGGACAAAAACCATATAGAATTAGAGAAAATCAGGAACTGTGTTTTCTTGAAAAAAATATATTCAGAAATAAAATAATAAAGAAATATGACAAGGACTGTCAGGCAATAGAAATTCATTCTTTATCCAATCCTCATGCAGAGGCAGAGTATGTAGCAGGCCGGATATCTCATCTGGTAGTGAATCAGGGCTACCGATATAATGATATTGCTGTCATTACTGGTGATATGGAGGGATATTACAGATATCTGGAGGAAGACTTTAACAGATATGATATCCCAGCCTTTATTGACCATAAGAGAAACATTTCATCTAACCCTTTTGTGGATGGAATTAAGGCAGCAATTGAACTTATAGAAAAAGATTTTTCCTACGAATCCGTATTTCACATGATAAGGCTGGGCTTTATGGACATTGACAGAAAGACAGCGGATTTGATGGAAAATTATGTGTTACAGTCAGGCAGGCGTGGGTTTAAAAGTTATAGTCAGAAATGGGAAAAATGTTATAAAGGAATGAATCAGGAAAATCTTTTGCTGATCAATATGGGAAGAGAAAAACTTTTGAATATAATGAAGCCGCTGCGGGAGGGGCTGAAAAATAAGAACGGTTCCGTTTTAGATTACACAAAGGCAGTGTACCGGTTTATATTATCCCAGAACATGCAGAAAAAGATTGATGATTATGCCTGTATGTTTCAGGAACAGGGGAAATTAAGTCTTGCAAAAGAATATGAGCAGGCATATGCCGCTATTATTTCCGTGCTGGATAAAATTACTGCGCTGATGGGAGATGAAAATTTATCCATTCAGGAATATAAACAGATTCTGCAGGCAGGATTTGAAAGTGTTAAGGTGGGAATTATTCCACCGGGACTGGATACGGTAATGGTGGGAGATATTCAGAGAACACGATTAAAGGACACTAAGAAGATTATATTTTTTATTGGCGTAAATGACGGAATTATACCGGGAGGCGGTGTGAGCGGTGGTGTGATAACGGACAGTGACCGGGAGTTTCTGGAAACCAAAGATTATGTGCTGGCACCAACGGCAAGGGACAACGTGTTTAAGCAAAGGTTATATTTGTATTCTCTGCTTGCAAAACCCACGGAAAAAATCTGCATGACTTTTAGTAAATCCGGATCAGATGGAAGTATCCGAAGAAAGTCCTATTTAATCAGTACAATACAAAATCTGTTTTCCAAGTTGCAGATTGTGGAAACTGAAGATCAGAAGATTGATATTTCTCATATTACTAATAAAGATGCTGCCCTTAATTATGTGGCAGAGAATATGTGGGAATACCGTTTCCACCATAATGACAATATGTTTGAACAGATATGCTCTGTTCTGATGCAAAATCCTAAGGATAGAGAAAAAATAGAACAGATGGCAGACGGAACTTTTTATAAGAGTGAAAGACCGGAATTGAAAGCGGAAATCGCCAGAATGCTGTATGGAACCAGGGAAAATATTGGAATTACAAGATTGGAGCGGTTTGCGGCATGTGCATATTCCCAATTTCTGAATAATGGATTAAAGTTGGGAGAACGGAAAAAATTTGAAATTGCAGCATTTGATATTGGAAATCTATATCATGATGCAATTGACAGATATTTTAGAAAAGTACAGGACGAAAATATAGCATGGGAAAATCTGGATGCCGGTATAAGCAGGCAAATAATCCATAAGTGCGTGGAAACCGTTATGGAAGAGTATGATAATGACGCTCTAAGCGGCACGGCAAGAAATCTGTTTATTAAAAATCAGGTCAGGGAGACTGCGGAAAGAACTGTGGATGTACTGGTAAAACATATTAAGTCGGGGAAATTTGTTCCGGCAGAATATGAGCTGCAGGTTGCTCATGGGCGTATTGACAGAGTAGATACCCTGCAAAAAGAGGGGAAATTATACGTTAAGGTAATTGACTATAAATCCGGAAATAAGAAATTCAGCATCAGTGACACATTTATGGGGCTGCAGATGCAGTTGATGGTTTATCTGAAAGATGCGGTAGATTATGAAAAGAAAAAGAATCCGGACAAGAATGTTCTTCCGGCAGGTGGATTATATTTTCATATCCATGATCCATACGTGGAAAAGCCTGATTTTGGTAAAATTATTTCAGATTACAGAAAAGAAAATCCTGATTCCACACTGGATGACGAAAGTATAAAGGCTCAGGCAGTTAAAAATGTACAGTATAAGCAATTCCGAATGACGGGAATGGTCAATTCTGATTTAGATATTGTAAGGCTGATGGATCAGCAGGTGTTTGAAAAAAGGGGAACATCGGATATTTTACCGGTATCTTCTGTAAAATCAGGACTTAGCAGCAGCAGTCAGGTTCTGGACAGTCAGATGTATTCTAAGTTTATTGATTATGTTTCTCATAAGGCAGAGGATATGAAAGAACAGATTATAGAAGGGAATATTGCCATTAATCCGGTAGATGGTGCCTGCGACTATTGTCCATATGGCAGTGTATGCAGGTTTGACAGGAAACTGGGAGATAAGTACAGAGATGTGGAAAAAATCACATTAAATGATATGAAAGAGATTCTGAGTGAAGAGAAAGTAAAGGAACAGACGAAGGAAGAGCAAGCAGAAAAGAATATTAAATGAGTGCAGTGGAATGGAGATTGATATGCAGTGGACAGATAAACAGTTAGATGTAATAAATACAAGAGGCAGAAACATTCTTGTCTCAGCGGCAGCCGGTTCGGGAAAGACTGCTGTATTGGTTGAGCGTATCATAAGAATGGTAACGGATTCGGATTGCCCGACAGATATTGACCAGCTTCTGGTTGTAACTTTTACCAGGGCTGCGGCATCTGAAATGAGAGAAAGAATCAGGGAAAGACTGGAAAAACTGGCTGAAAAAAATCCTGGGGATGTCAATATCCAGAAACAGCTTTCTTTTATTCATAATGCCCGCATTACTACAATTGACAGTTTTTGCGCCAGTGTGGTAAGAGAGAATTTTGACAGAATTGACTTGGATCCGAATTATAGAATTGCAGATGAAACAGAAATAGAAATGTTAAAGTCAGATGTGATGGAAGACATGCTTGAAGAATACTATGAGAAATCAGAACCGGAATTTATTCATCTGGCAGAGCAGTATTCTTCCGGAAAATTGTCTGATAACATCAGCGAGTTAATGAATCTGTTATATAAACATGCATCCGGTCATTACAATCCTGAAAAATGGATTGAAAAATGTGTGGACAGTTACAATATTTTAAGTGTGGAAGAACTGGAAAGTTCAGAATGGATGCAGATGCTTCTGGCAAATCTGAGGAAGCAGATGGAAGGCTGGATAGACAATTTGAATGTGGCAATCAGCATATCGGAAAGTGCGGACGGACCGAAGGTGGGAGAAAAACTGCAACAGATGATTGAGCTGATAGAATGTGTGAAGAATTCCGATACATATGATGGTATGAGAAATGCCATTTTGAATATTGGAACCATAACGTTAAGAGCGGTAAAAGACTGTGATGAGACAAAAAAACAGCAGGTATCATCTATTAAGAAAAATGTGGCTGACTCCATAAAAAAGATGAGGGAGGATTACTTTTATCAGGATATGGATGCCATGTTTGAAGATATGAAGGGCGCCAGATCCAGTGTGGAAATGATTGTTAAGCTTACCTTGGATTTTATGGAAAGATTTCAGAGGGAAAAATCTGAAAAGGGAATTATTGATTTTTCAGACCAGGCACATTATGCCTTGAATATATTGAATGATGAGGATGAAAATGGAGATCTGATTCCGTCGGAAACAGCCAGACAAATGGCATTGCAGTTTAGGGAAATCATGATTGATGAATATCAGGACAGTAACTATATTCAGGAGGCAATTCTCTCCAGCGTGGCAGGGGGATATGGATGCGGTAATATGTTTATGGTGGGAGATGTGAAGCAGAGCATTTATCGTTTCCGGCAGGCAGAGCCCAAACTGTTTCTTGGAAAATATGATACCTATCCGGAGGACTTGAATGCCGATAACTGCAAGATAATCCTTGACAAAAATTTCAGAAGCAGAAAAGAAGTCATCGACAGTGTAAATTTTATTTTTGATTTTATTATGCACAGACAAGTAGGAGGAATTGATTATAAAAACGGTAACCAGCTTGAGTTGGGAGCAGATTATGATAATCCTCCCCAAAATCAGGATAATCGGGCAGAGTTTATTATGATTGAGGGAGATGAGAAAAAAATTGAGGCAGAGTATGTTGCGCAGAAAATAAGAGAGATTACAGATCCGGTCTGCGGAATGAAAATCACGGAAAAGGGAGGAATGCGCCCGGTCAGATATGGTGACATAGCAATTCTTTTGCGAAGTATGAAAGGGGTCAGCGAAATCTATCAGGAACAGTTAGATAATAACGGAGTCCCTGCATTTGCGGAGACAAAAACAGGATACTATCAGGCAATGGAGGTGAGAACCTTATTAAGCATGCTTTCTATTATAGATAACCCCCGTCAGGATATTCCTCTTGCAGCAGTAATGGTCAGCCCTATGTTTGGTTTTTCTTCTGATGAACTGGCACAGATCAAGGCAGAAAATATCTGTGAATGCCTGTATGATCATGTGGAAACTTATGGGGAAACGGGAAGAGATGAAACGCTGAAACGTAAAGTGACAGAGTTTCTTGAAATGTTGAATAAGTTCAGGGATATGGTCCCCTATACAAGTGTATATGAAATCATTAATTCTATTTTGGCGGAGACAGGATATGATTATTACATAAAGGCGATGGTTAATGGCAAAAAGAGATATCTTAATATTCAGGCATTAAAGGAAAAGGCGGCAGCTTACGATCAGATTAGTTATAAGGGATTGTTTAACTTTATCCGATATGTTGAAAAACTGCAGTATATGGCAAAAGATGATGGTGAGGCATCATCCGTAAGCGAGAATGATAATATTGTACATATTATGTCCATACATAAAAGTAAGGGATTACAGTTTCCTGTAGTGTTTGTATGTAATACGGCTGCCGGTGCAAAAAATGACACAGATAAAGTGGTGGCGGATGATAAGGGCAATATCGGGATAGACTATATTGATAGCCAATTAAAAGTAAAATCCCCTACAATTCTTAAGAAAGCTATAAAACTAAAAAATAAAGAAGAGGATGTGGCTGAGAGACTCCGGATTTTATATGTGGCCCTGACAAGGGCAAAAGAAAAACTTTTTATTACCGGAATGGATAAGGATGTGGAAAAAACCGCATTGGATTTTGCCAACAGCAGGTATGAGAAAAATGAGTTTATGTCTTACAATCAGCTTGTAGGTGGGAAAAATCTTATGGAATGGATTGGAAAAACCATAGGAAAGAATAAGGCATTTGTTGACATAACGGGAGAATATGAATTTGATCCGGAATTAAAAAATAATATGTATGATAGGGAATGTAATGTGAAGGTAAAAACTGTTTTTCCGGATGAAATTATATTTACCGGAGTACAGGAAGAAATGACGGATGAAATAAGAAGAGAAACTCTGAGATTATTGGAAAGTCCGTCCATTGTAGATGATGATACAAGAGAATTACTAAATGGATATTTTGCTTATGAATATCCGTTCCGTCAGGATATTATGTTACATTCCAAAGCAAGTGTAACGGAGATTAAAAAGCAGAGCATGGCATATGAAGAGGAACAGGATGGATTTGCCATGTATGGGGAAACTCCGGAAGCAGGTCATAAGAAAATAAAGGTTATAAATAATGCAGATAATCAGGAGGCAGAACTTCCGGAAATCATTCCCGGTTTTGCAGGGAATGGGGAACAAAGGCTTTCCAGTGCCCAGAGGGGAACTGCTTATCACAGAGTTTTTGAATTGCTCGATATGAATATGAAAGTGTACAGTGAAAAAAGTATACGGCAGATGATTGAGGGATTCGTAGATTCGGGAATGATGGACAGAACAGATGCAGATTCTGTTGATATGAAAGATGTGGTAAGATTTACGGAAACGGATTTGTTCCGGCGGATGAGAGAGGCGCATAGCAAAGGAAAATTGTTTAGAGAGCAGAAATTTCTTATGGGAGTACCTGCAAAAGAAATCTATAGCAATTCTTCTTCGGAGGAAATGATGATTATTCAGGGAATTATTGATGTCTGTTTTATTGAAAATGGAAAGTATGTGATTGCTGATTATAAGACAGACAGAGTAAGGCATCTGGAGGAACTGGAAGAAAGGTATCACGTTCAGTTGGAGTGTTACAAGAAGGCAATCCAGCAGATATCGAATCAGGATGTGTCTGAAATGATTATTTATTCAGTAACTCTTGGTGCAGAAAAAACAATTGAAAATAAAGAAGCGTAAATGTGAAGAAATAATAGTGTTATTATCAAAGGAGATATTAAATGATTTTTCCAAAGTACATAAAAAAGGGAGATACCATAGGAGTAACAGCAACTTCCAGTGGCATTATAAATCAGTTGAAAATAAAAAGGTTTGCAAATGCAACAGAACAATTGAAAATCAGGGGATATAATGTGGTTACGACTGATAATGTATTTACATCAGATGTCAGAGGATGCAGTTCTTCCGGCATGGAACGGGCACACCAGTTGAACCAACTGCTGGATAATGAGCAAGTTTCCTGCATAATTTCTGCAGCAGGAGGGGATTATTTAATGGAAATGCTTGGGTATGTGGATTTTGAAAAAATAAAGACCAATCCCAAGTGGTTTCAGGGATTTTCAGATAACACCGGAATGGTTTATCCCATTGTTACGACCTGTGATGTGGCGGCAGTTTACGGCTGTCACTTTGGTGACTTTGGAATGAAATCATGGCAGCGGTCCGTGAAAAATGCACTAGGCGTTTTGGAGGGAACGGTGACAATCCAAAAATCCTTCGATTATTTTGAGTCGGAACGCCATGAGTATGAGACCGGATATGAAGGCTACTGCAAGGACGAGCCTGTAAAATGGGTTAATGGCAGGGACGAAGAAAAGATTGAAATTACCGGCAGAATGATTGGAGGATGCTTTGATGTAATTTCATTCCTCATTGGAACGAAATATGACGGAACAGAGCAGTTTATAAATAAATATGCTGATGATGGAATCATATGGGTTTTGGAAAGTTTTAATATGGAAGATGTGGTTCTGATTACCCATTTATGGCAGATGAAAGAGAGAGGAT
>JAUUNJ010000079.1 GCA_030844625.1 Roseburia sp.
AGATTAGAGAAGATATGAGAGAAAATTGTATTGAAAAGGCGGAGGAATTTAGTACGTCCGTTTCCTTTGGACAGATGGAACAAATATATAAGAAACTGTTGAATGTGTAATGAATGGTGTATAAGATATGATTGGAGTTTGTATAAAATATTTTCACGAAAATTATGGTGGAATGCTTCAGGCATTTGCAACTATAAAAATATTGGAAACCCGTGGAAGTGATTATGAATTAATTCAATATGAAAAGAAAAAAAATATTGGCTTTCTGGTAAAATCTGTTCCCAGACTTTTTAACAGTGTTCTGTTAAATGACAAGAAAGAGGCTTTCGGAAAAAAAAGAGGATTAAAAAAACATCCTGAATTTGCAAAGCAGGATGAAATAAGAATGAGAGCCTTTGAGAGGTTTAAAAAAGAGAAGTTTGTAAAGCAATCAGAAGTGTATTATGGATATGATAAACTTTGCAGTGGCGCAAAAAAATATGATATGGTACTTGTGGGCAGCGATCAGCTCTGGTCTCCAGCAGGATTACCGACCAATTACTATAACCTGATGTTCGTACCGGATGACGTTCCTAAAATATCTTATGCTTCAAGCTTTGGAGTTAAAAACATACCATGGTATCAGAAGAGAAGAACAAAGAAGTTTCTTGAGAGAATTGAATTTATTAGTATGCGGGAGAACAGAGGCAGTGAAATTGTAAGGGAATTGACGGGAAGAGATGTGCCAACGGTGCCAGACCCGGTTTTTCTATTTGATCAGAATGGTTGGGCGGACTTGATTCCGTATCAAAAAGAAATAGAAGAGCCTTACATATTTGCTTATTTTCTGGGGAATAATCCGGAGCACAGAAAAGCAGTAAAAAGTCTGGCTGAGCAGTTAGGTCATAAAATAGTCACATTAAGGCATCTTGACCAGTATGTGGAAAGTGATGAAGAATTTGGTGATTTTGCACCATATGATGTAGCACCCGATCGGTTTTTAAATTTGCTCCGTGGGGCATCTTATGTGTGTACCGATTCTTTTCACGGAACATGTTTTTCGATTATAAATGAGAAAAAGTTTATGGTTTTTAACCGGTATGGTGAAACCTATAAAAATTCTAAAAATTCACGGATTGATACCTTATGCTGTAATTTATCTTTGGAAGATAGGAGATTCAATGGAAACAATGTTATGGACATTTTAAAAGAGATTAATTATGGCTGTGTGAATGAAAAGCTTCTGCAGTTGCGAAAAAAAGCAAATGAATATTTAGACAGAGCCTTAGGTACTACCGAATAAAAGAATTCAACAGACGGAAGGAGAATGCAATGATTGAAATTAAAGAAAAAGAAAAGTGCTGTGGCTGTACGGCATGTTACAGTATCTGCCCAAATCATTGCATTGAAATGACAGCAGATGCAGAAGGATTTTTATATCCCCAAATAAATAAAGAGCAGTGTGTTAATTGCGGATTATGCGAACGTGTCTGTCCAATGATAAATAAACAATCTGTTTCATTAAAGGAAAGGGAAACTGTTGTTTTAAGAACGAAAGACAGAAATATACTTCTGGATAGTACTTCGGGAGGATTTTTTACCAATATTGCAGAGTGTATCATAGAAGCGGGCGGTGTTGTCTGTGGCGCAGCATATGATGAGAACTATAAGGTAATACATAGTTTTCTGACGAAAGAAAATAGCGATGAGCTGTATAAATTCAGAGGCTCAAAATATGTTCAAAGTAATATGGGAGACTGTTTTGCAAGGATTAAGAAAGAATTGCAATCAGGAAGAAAAGTCTGCTTCATTGGAACCACATGTCAGGTAAGTGGTCTGAAAGCATATTTGGGAAAAGAATATAATGAATTGCTTGCAGTAGATTTGGTCTGCCATGGAGTGCCGTCCCCTAAGTTATGGAATAAATACCTGGCATATCAGAAAAAAGAGTATAATGCCAGGATCAGAAAAGTTTCTTTTCGGAATAAAACATATGGATATCACAGTGGTACTATGAAAATTGAGTTTGAAGACGGGAAAACGTATTTCGGAAGTGCACGTGTGGATTATATGCTGAAAAGTTTTTTCAGTGAAATTGCATCAAGACCAAGCTGCTATCAGTGCCCGTTTAAAAGTGTGAACAGGTGTAGTGATTTTACCTTGTTTGATTCCTGGCATGCAGCAGATCTTGTTCAGGGATTAAAGGATGATGACAGAGGATATACAAATGTTATAATACAGAGCGATAAAGCAAAAAAATATATGGAGAAGTTGGGGGAATATTATGAAATATTCAAAGCAGATACCCAAAAGGCAATTGCTCTGGACGGAATTATGATAGAGAATTCTGCAGTTCCCCATAAATGCAGAAATGAGTTTTATAAGGAATTGGATGAAAATGAATTGACACAACATATACAGAAATTTATTCCCGTAAGTAAAAAGGACAAATTAATCGAGGCGTCCAAGGGAGTTGTTTATAGAATGGGAATCTATAATCTTATACACAGAATCATTCGAAGAAAATAATTGTATAGTGCAAGTTTAGGAAATAAAGAGGAAATGAAGTGAATAATAATCCATTTGTTACAATAGGAATTCCAGTTTATAATATTGAATTGTATTTGGAGAAATGCCTGGACAGTATTGTGAATCAGACATACAAAAACATAGAAATGATACTTGTGGATGATGGTTCCACAGATGGCAGTAGGGATATTTGCGATCAATTTGCAGCAAAGGATTCCAGAATTAGAGTAATACACGTGAAAAATGGAGGTGTATCCAGGGCGCGTAATATAGCTATCGAGAATGCTCAAGGAGAATATATGGCTTTTGTAGATGGTGATGATTATATAGAACAGGATATGATTGAATGTCTGATCAAATTAATGAATCCGGAAAGTGACCTGACCATATGCGGAGTACTTCAAAATAATAGTCCGTTTACAAAGAAAATCAATGTAAACGAAAAACTTACAAGACCTAGATAGGCATATTATATGTTAGTCGAAGTACGTTTTGGGGGTTATGTCTGCAATAAGCTGTATAAGTTAAATATATTAAAGGAAAAAAACATTCGCTTCCGAACAGATATCCATATGTGTGAGGATACAGTATTTAATGTGGAATATCTGGAATATGCCCGAGGTGTTTCTTTTACAAATTCTTATAAGTATCATTATGTCGTGAGAGAAAACAGTGCATCATGTAATGTTTTTTCCTCAAAAAGGGTATCTGTACTGAATGCCTATGAATATATGTTTACAAATCCTGTGATCAAAGATTCGCCGAATGTATTAAAGCGGGCACAAAGTAATTACGTTCATCATTGCATCGCAATTTTTGTTCTGCTGAAAAAAAACAATTTGATGGACAGGTATGAGGATTTGGCGAAAGTGTTAGTAGATAAGACCAAAGGATTTCGAAAACAGTTTTTCTTTGCAAAAAAAGAAAAAATAAAATATAAGATTTTTTTGTTATATATGTTGTCATGGCAAAAAAAGGAGAATGTATGATAAGTTTTATTGTGCCTGTATATAATGGACAGGCGTATATAGCAGACTGTATTGAAAGTATTATAAAACAAAAGTATGATGACTTTGAATTGATTATTGTGGATGATGGTTCCACAGATCAAACTCTGGAAATATGTAAAAGATATACAAATGGCAGAATTCGGATTATAACGCAAAAAAATTCCGGCGTCAGTGCTGCGCGAAATACAGGTGTCTCTGCAGCAAAGGGGGATTATATTGTCTTTGTGGATGTTGATGATATTGTAACGGAAAACTATGTGGAATTGATTGAAAAATATTCTGAAGATTCTCCGGATCTGATTGTTTTCAGCAGAAATATACCAGAGAATATGGTGCAGAAGGATATGAATGAAATTAGAAAAATGGTATTATTGATATCGGATCGAATTAATAATGCAATAAAATTAAACGCTGTATGGTCTAAAGCTTACAAAAAAAAGTTTATACAGGACAATCAGATTATGTTCAGAGAAGGAGTTGTTCACGGCGAGGACATGCTGTTTAATTTAAATATAATTGAAAAAACGCCCTATATAAAATATGTGAGAGAGGCAGTTTATTATCTGAGAAAAAGTGAAGAATCCGCCATTCACAGATATCAGCAGAACTTTTATAAAACGGATATTTCCTTTCTGCAGGAAGTGATAGCTATCATGAGAGATAGTGAAAATGGACAGGAAATGATGGAATATTATAATCGTATTGCAGCTAACGGACTGTATCTGTCATTAAGTCAGAGTCTGTTTCATAAAGAAAATGGAATGAGCAGACAGGAATTGATAAAAAACTGCAATTATATTTATCATCACGAAGTTTATCGGGAGGTAATTAAAAATATTCTGAAAAATAATATATCTCTTTCTAAAAGCAGAGGCATGGTATTAAAACAATTCGCAAAGAAAAGATATTTATTAGCAAGACGGTTGATGATTATTTTGAATTATATAATTACGAAAAAAAGAATCAAAGAGACAAATTATAAAGAATTACAGGAGATATAGATGAGGGATAAAAAAATTGGAATTATAACTTTTCATGCATCCCATAATTGTGGATCTATGTTACAGGCATATGCACTGCAGACATATTTAGAAAAAAATTATAAAATTTCCACAGAAATTATTGATTTTTCAAGCGAGGAACAAAAGCGATGTTATTCTTTGTTATATAAACCGCGAAGTATCAAACAGGTGTTAAGAAATATTTTAAATCTTTTTTTTATACGAAGATTGAAAAAACACTTTAATGACTATGAGGATTTTAAGAATAACAAGTTAAAGCTTTCCGAAGGAAAATATAGTACATGTGAGCAACTGGCGGAAACTGTTGGAAAATACTCCTGTATTATTTCAGGAAGTGATCAGATTTGGAATACCAGGGCATTGGATTTTAGTGATGCTTATTTTGGGGCGTTTGACAATGAAACGCCGAAATATGCCTATGCAGTAAGTCTGGGAGCTACAGATATTTTTGACTGTGAGGAAAAGAGAAAAGAACAGATTCTAGGTTTTATCAATGGATACGCAAGAATATCCGTCAGGGAAAAGAACGCACAAAGAATCATTGGAAATGGAGTAAATCAAAGCGTTGAAATATGTGCAGATCCAACATTGTTGTTAGAACCATCGGAATGGAATTATTTAACAGGGAAGCCGGAAATAAAAGGAAAATATATTTTCTGGTATGCAATGACCTATAAAAGAGATGTGAGTAAAGTGGTGGAAAAAATATCGGCAGACACCGGGCTGCCAATCTATGTGATAGATGCAAAAGAATGGTCAAGAAGAGGGTTATTCCGATATGGAATCAGGGTTGCAGAAAAGGGTGGACCGGCATCTTTCTTATCACTGGTTAAGAATGCAGAAATAGTCATAACGTCATCTTTTCATGGAACAGTTTTTTCATACTTATTCAGAAAGAAATTCTGGTATCTGAATATACATGACAAACCGACAAAAGATGACAGGGCATCATCCCTGTTAGAGCAATTAGGATTGTTGAATCGATATGTTTCTAAAACAGAGATGTTGAAAAAAGACATTAATGAGCCGATTTATTTTAACAATGATGACAGTATGAAAGAATGTATAGAAAAATCAAGAGAATTTATAGACCATATAACGGATGATATATCTTAATTATGGGTATGTGAGGACAAAAAGATGGAGAAAACAGTTATAAAAATCAGCAAAAATTATTGGAAATATTTCGCGTTATTATTTCCTTTTCTTTTTTCCCTGTCATTAATATCTAACAGTGTTTATAATGCTACAGTTTCAAATATTGTACTGGTTTTCAAACTGCTGGTTTTTTTGTTAATGTGCTTTTTGTATGTGGAAAAAGGAAAAATAACCAAGTTTGACGGGGCACTTTTTATATATTTTTCTGTATGGCTGTTATCAGTGCTTATTAATTCAGGAGATTTAACAGATTTTTTGAAGGAGGCTTCCGGTGTTTTATCTTATGTCTTTATTATTGAGTATGCTGTAGAACTACAGGAAGAGAAAGATATGATCAGGGTATTTGCTGATATATTATTAGTATTATTGATTATAAATGCTGTTATATTAATTACAAATCCAGGAGGATTATATGGAGAATATATAAATGAAATTAATTCCGACGAAATTGAATTTATTAAAACACGATATAATTTTCTGGGATTAGATAATAATATTACGCCGATTATAATTATTGCTATAATTATATTTTTAATGAATTACTATTTGAACAAGAAGAGACTTGTCTATATAATTGGCTGTATAACGGTTATTTTGGTGAATGTGTCACTGCTTATGTCCTCCACAATGGTTTTATCCCTGCTTACGATTATTTTGGCTTATATATTATCGAAAATTGAACCTAGAATATTTAATGTAAAAGTTCTGGTTATACTTGCCGGAGTTATATTTACTTTGATTATCGTTTTTAAAGCCCAGGCAATGTTTTCATTTATTATAACAGATGTGCTGGATAAGGATTTGACCTTGACCAGCCGTACTTCAATTTGGGAACGGGTAATTGAAATAATTAAAGAAAAGCCTGTATTGGGATACGGAAGGGGAACCTTTGATTTTGTGTTTGAAGATAGGAATGCTCACAATATGCTTTTGCAGGTTCTCTTTCAGACGGGAGTGATAGGATTAGCCGGTTTCATAAATTTAATTATTGTTCCTATCGTGGAAAAACAAGACAGCAGTAAAATGTCTTGGGTTTTAAATTCCTGTCTGTTTTCCTATCTGATCTGTTGTATTGGGGAGGTGTATCCGGTATGGTGTATTGCAGTGATTTTATGTTTTGTATTCCACTACAATAAATTAGTACGCAGATGGGAAATATAAAGTATATTTCATAAATATTTAAAGGATAAATAGAGTGAGTTCTGTCAAAAAAAATTTTATATATAACTTAATATATCAAATGTTATTAATTTTGCTTCCATTAGTAACGTCTCCATATATATCCAGAGTTTTTGGGGCAGATGGATTGGGGGTATATTCATACTATTATTCTGTAGCAAACTACTTTTTGATTCTGGGAATGCTGGGAATTAGTAATTATGGAAACAGAGGCGTGGCGGCTGCACGAGACAATCAGGAAAAACTGAGTATTTTCTTCTCAGAAGTTTATCTGTTTCAACTGATTACCATGGCAACAGTCAGTGTTGCATATGCTGTTTATCTGATATTTTTCTGTAAAGAGAATATTGAGATAGCCCTGATTATGTATTTGTATTTAGCGTCAGGAATTTTCGATATCAGCTGGCTGTTTTTTGGATTAGAAAAATTTAAAATTACAGTCACAAGAAATATTATAATAAAAGTATCTACTGTATTGTGTATGTTTATATTTGTACATAAACCTTCCCATGTGGCAAGATACAGCATAATAATGTGTGGTGGAATGTTATTAAGCCAGGTTTACTTATGGAAATACGTGCGGCAGTATGTTTCCTTTCGCTTTGTAAATATAAGAGACATACTAAAGCATACCAAATCAATATTTATTTTGTTTGTTCCGGTTCTTTCTTATAGCATATACAAAATTATGGATAAAATTATATTGGGAAATCTGTCAACTTTTGCTCAGGTTGGATTGTATGCAAATGCGGAAAAGGCGACAAACATTCCCATTGGAGTAATAACAGCTTTTGGAACTGTAATGTTGCCGCGAATGTCAAATCTTATTGCGAATGGAGAAAAGGCACAGGGACTCAGATATACAAAATTATCCATTAAGTTTATAACATTCGTTGCATGCGCAATTTCATTTGGACTGATAGGCATCAGCGATGTATTTTCCCCTGTTTTTTTTGGACCAGGGTATGAGGGGTGTAGTATATTAATTAAACTGTTGGCATTTTCTGTGCTATTTACTTCATGGACAAATGTTGTGAGAACACAGTATTTAATTCCAAATCATATAGACAATGCATATGTAATATCTACAGTTATCGGTGCGGTCTTAAACTTGATAATTAATTTGATGTTAATATCATCCTTGGAAGCAATGGGAGTGGTTATAGGAACTGTTGTGGCAGAATTTTCCATGATGTTTACACAGATGTTCTGGGTGCGCAAGAAAATGAATTTCTTTCAAGCTATTTTGCATGAGTCAGGTTATGTGATAATCGGTGCACTTATGGCTGTAAGTATTTCGGTTGTCGGAATGCATATGGAAAATAATGTTATTAATTTATGTATACTTATATTAGCTGGTGCATTTATATATATAGTTCTTTCCATTGTAATGATGAAAATTAGGAAAGATGAGTTATATGGTTTGATTGTTAAAACAATAAAAGGTTTTAAAATATCAGTGAGAAAGAAAGATTGATTGACAGATGAGCGTAAAGAATAATAGTAAACTATTGGAAAAGCAAATAATGACAAATGCAGGATACGATATGATATTTCTTGTAAAGTGTGCTTTACATAATATTAAGCCTGACACAGAATGGATAAAGAACTATGATTTACACAATTTACATAAAATGTGTAAGTTTCATGGGTTAACAGCCATTGTATATACCGTATTGGAATCCGCGGGAATCAACAGCGGAAAAGCAGATGCGTTAACGCTGTTAGAAACATGGAAGTCGGAAAAAGAAAAAGCGCTTTACAAAACAGTACTTATGGATATTGAACGGGAACACATTTTTGAATTTATGGAGAAAAAAGGTATTTGGCATGTTCCACTAAAAGGAATCATACTAAAGGAGTTGTATCCGAGAGAAGAAATGCGTGAAATGTCTGACAATGACATATATTATGACAAAACCTATCAAAAAGAACTTTATGCATTTATGACAGAAAGAGGTTATGAACCATCCCAGATAGGAACGAGCCATCATGAAGTGTATAAAAAACAGCCTGTGTATAATTTTGAAATGCATACAAGTGTGTTTGGCAGTAAGCAAAATAAGATCTGGATAGAATATTATCAGGATATTGAGAAGAGATTTATTAAGGATAAAGAAGGGTCTTATGGATATCATTTTAGTGATGAGGATTTTTATATACAGATTATGGCACATATGTATAAGCATTATGTTGAGGGGGGAACCGGTATACGTTCTCTTGTAGATTGTTATGTGTTTTTGAAAAAGAAAGAAGACAGCCTTGATTGGGATAAACTCAAAAAAGAGTTGACAACATTTGGAATTGCAGATTTTGAAATGAAAATCAGAGTTCTGAGTAAAAA
>JAUUNJ010000080.1 GCA_030844625.1 Roseburia sp.
TACCATAACCATTGGTGCGTTGGATGAAAATTCAAAGCTGGAATCTTTGGAATATAAAATTGGGGAAGAAGGAGAGTATGTTTCTGTAGGGGGTCAAAATAATGTGGTGTCCATGGAATATGAATTACAGGTTCCTGTGAATAGCAATTATACAATTTATTTAAAGGCAACTGATATGGCAGGAAATGTTGCAGAATATAGTCCATCAGAGGCTAAAAAGGTAGTAACAGATAATATAGCGCCGGTTGCTAAAGCAAGATATAAAGAGGCAAAGACTGTGCTTTCCGATGAGAATGGAATAACAGATTATTACTATGATAACAATACTTCAGTTGAACTGGCAATTACAGAGAAAAACTTTGATAGCAGTGAAGTAAAGATAAATATAAAAAATATCGAAGACAATACTGAGACTGAATATAAAGGGACATGGAGCAGACCAAATAATACCCAGGAATATCAGGAAGATACATATGTAATTAATATTCCGCTACAAGGTGACGGTATGTATTGTATATCGGCAAACTATACAGATCATTCCGGAAAGGTCATGGAAGAGTTTGTATCGTCCCTTATACATATTGACAGTAAAGGTACTGAAAAAAATATAAGTTACAATAAACCGGAATCTGTAATTGATTCTAATGGCTACAAAGTTACTGATAATTATACAAACTATACTGGAGATAATAATGCAAAATTTTATTATGCAGATAATACGGAAGTAACAATAGAACTTAATAGTACAGGCTTTAATGAGAGTGAAATCTATATTTGTGTTGGCGATAAGAAAAATATGGATGTTCAGTGGAATAAGGAAGGTGACAAATATACTGCAAAAGTTGATGTTACAGAAGAAGGCGAAAATGTAATTACGATAGAAGGAAAGGATTATTCCGGGCATACAATCCAATATACATCACCAAAGATTATTATTGACAGAATGGCACCTGAAATAGAAATCAGCTATGAACATCCACAGAATGTAGTAAAAGATAGCAAAAAATCAGACGGCACAACATTGTTGGCAGAACAATACAAAGATTACATAAATGATTCCGATGCTAAGTTTTATTATTCAGAACAGACGGAAGCAACAATTGAAATCACAGAGGATAATTTTAATGCAGAAGAAGTTAAGGTCCAAATAAATGGAACACCGATTGAACTTGAAGCTTGGAACAAGGAAGAAAATAAGTATACAAACACTGTGCCTGTTGTAACAGAAGGAAAGAATGTAATTAAAATTACCTATGTGGATTATTCAAATCACGGAATTTCAATTGAAGACTCAGAGGGAAAAAAAGTATTGAAAGATAATACATATACTTCCCCGGAAATATATGTTGATACAACAGCACCGAGCAGAACTGTTTCATTTAGTGAACCACAGGGAGTAGAAGATCTTAACGGAAAACCAATAGACAAAGAGACATATAAAGATTATACAGAAAAATCGGAAGTGGTATTTTGCTACAATAAGAATGCAGAAATAAAGGTTGAAATTACAGAAGACAATTTTGATTCGGAATCTGTTAATGTGACAAATAATAATGTGAAAGTAACATTAGGAGAATGGAAAAACGAAAGGGGAAATGTCTGGTCCAATATAATCCCAGTGGGAGGAGAAGAGGAATATAGTACAAATAGTATTTTAATAACAGGTACAGATTATGCCAATCGGGAGTTTACATATGCTTCGCCCCAAATTCATATTAATAAGGAAAAGCCGAAAAGAAGTGTTTTGTTAAATCAGCCGAAAACAGTTGTTATAGATGATAAAGGTACAGAAGGACAATATATTATAAAATCAGAAAATATAACAGAACAGTGGTATTATGGAGCAGAGGATAGTATTCGAGCAACCATTGAAATAACGGATTGGGAATTTAATGAAACAGGAGTGGTAATTACTGATGCGGCTCATAATGATGTCCCTATAGAATTAAACGAAAAGTGGCAGCATGATGGATTGGTACATACAAATACAATTGTATTGTCTTCTGAGGGGAAACATATCATCCAAATATCTTATAAGAATAAGTTTGGAACAGATATGGTTAAGTATGTATCGCCTCAGTTGATTATTGATCAGACAGCTCCGGAAAGAAAGGTAAAACTATCAGAGACAGACTCAAAAAAGGTGCAGGAATTAGATGCTGAAACAAAAGAATATGTAGAAACAGAATATAATGATACAAAGGCATATTCAGAAAGAACTACAGACAGATTCTATTATAAAGAGAGTGCAACAGTTTCATTGGAAGTGTTGGAGGATTATTTCTATAATGGGGATGTCAAAGTTCAGGTAAATGGAAGAGATTATAATTTAAATCAGGAATGGAAATCAGAAGGCTCAAAGAGGACTAATTCCATAGAATTTACAGAAGAAGGAAAGTATGTTGTAACAATGACTTATACAGATAAGTCGGGAAATAAAATGAAAGAATATACTTCTCCGGAGATTTATGTGGACAAAACCGTCCCGACAAGAAAGGTAAAACTTTCTGAAACAGCCTCTAAAAAGGTGTTAGAGAGGAATGACGATTCAAATGAGTATGCGGCAACAGATTATAATGAGGCAAAAGCATATTCAGAAAAAACTACAGACAGATTTTATTATAAAAATCGCGCCACAGTTTCGTTAGAGGTAATGGAAGAACACTTTTATGAGGAAGATGTTAAAGTTCAGGTAAACGGAAAGGATTACACATTAAGTAAAGCATGGAAATCGGAAGGTTTAAAAAGAACAAATTCCATAGAACTTACGGAAGAAGGAAAATATGTTGTAACAATGACTTACACCGATAAGTCAACCAATGAGATGACAAGATATACTTCCCCGGAAATCTATGTAGATCAAACAGCTCCGGCACGAAGAGTTAAGCTTTTACAACCGATTAATGTGCTGGAAAAAGACGAAATCACAAATAAATATGTGAACACACAATATAATGATACAAAAGCATATTCGGAAAATGAGACAGATAGATTTTATTATAAAGACAGTGCAATGGTATCTTTGGAAATAACAGAAGATAATTTTTATCCTGAAGATGTTGTCATAAAGGTAAATGATAAAGCGTATGATCTCGAAGGCAGTTGGACGGAGAATGGAAACATCAAAACCAATTTAATTACTTTTAAGGAAGAGGGAAAGTATGTGGTTACAATGACTTACACCGATAAGTCAACCAATGAAATGAAAAAATATACTTCCCCGGAAATTTATGTGGATCATACATTGCCGGTAAGAACTGTCTCCTTTAATAAGCCGGGCAGCGTACTGGATGTGAATAATTTCAAAGTAAAGGTATCCAATTTCGAAGATACTTATAATACAATTTATGCCTATGATTCAGAATATGAGTTCCATTACAACGGCAGTGTAACCGTATCGCTTGATATTAAAGAGAAAAACTTCTATGAGGAAGATGTTACGGTCAAGGTCAATGGAGAAGATTATAAACTGGAAGATGAACATTGGAGTTCAAACAGTGAAGATAGTGATATCAGAACAAATTTCTTGACATTGAAAGATGCAGGAGAGTATGTTGTTACGGTAGAGTATACAGATAAATCGGGCAATGTGGCAGCAAATGCCAATAAGCCGGAAGAATCAGTTATTACCTACAAATCTCCAAAGATTGTTATTGACAAAACGAAGCCGGATAGAAACGTTGAATTAAGTAAGCCAAATGTAGTTATAGATTCAGATGGTAATGAAGCGGACTATAACCCAACATCAGAAATGGTAGAAAGTAAATGGTATTACGGAGAGGATGCAGTCATTAAAGCAACCATTAATGAGAAATATTTCTTCGCACCAAACACATCGGATGTTGCAGTTGAAATCAGTAAAGATGGCAAGTGGTTATCAGCGGAAGAAATAAAATCTATATACAATGAGGACGCATGGACACAGGATAGTGAGAGTTTAAGCCAATGGAGCAATCTGTTTACAATTTCTGAAGAAGGAAAATATGTGGTAAAAATCAACTATTTGGATCCTGCAAATAATAAGATGGAAGAATATATTTCTCCTGAGATTTATGTGGATACGGAAGCTCCGAAGAGAACCGTTACGATTCAGAAACCGGATAAAGCAGTGTATGCCAATGATGCAAAAGATGGAAATGGAAACCTGATACAAAATCAGGTTATAAAAGATCCAGTGTTAAAAATAGCGGCAGACAATGAAAACTCATATAATGGTGAAAAGTACTATTATAAAGATAAGGCAGAAATTAATTTCAACATAGAGGAAGTCAATTTCAATGCAAAAGATGTTAAAGTTGCTGTTATGTCCAA
Organism: Roseburia sp.; assembly: GCA_030844625.1. Classification (GTDB taxonomy): domain Bacteria; phylum Bacillota; class Clostridia; order Lachnospirales; family Lachnospiraceae; genus Eubacterium_G. Next base: position 4,312 of record JAUUNJ010000080.1, read on the forward strand.
GGAGAGTCTTGATTCCAAGGAAGTTATAAATGTAAAATCCTTGGAATGGGAAAATCATGAGAAAACCAATAACTGGACAAGTGGTATAACTTTAGAACAAAATGGTATCTATGTTATTAAGGTTACTTATACGGATAAGTCAGGAAATGTGATGTACGAATATACCTCACCGCGTATTTTCATCGATCATGACAATCCGGTTAATACATACGTTAAGTATAAAGGTAGTGCAATTGCAAATTATTATTACTATAATGACAGGGTTGAATTAGAACTTAATGCATCAGATCACATTTCCGGTATTGATCATTTTGAATGGTTCTATGTGCCGGAAGAGGGGGTTAGTGATGTAAATGTTAAGGATAGCACGGTAAAAGCTACAATTGATTATCTAAATGAGAATATCAAGTATATAGATAACGAAGGTTCAGATGCTACAGCAAAATTTGTAATTCCGTTAGAAAATGCCGATAAAGATACATTAGATCAGCTTCGTGGAAAAATAAGATTTGTTGTATATGACAGAGCAGGAAATAAGACAGACTATACAGATACTCAGAAATCAATTGTTGTAGACAATATAAAACCGACAAGAACTATTTTGTTGTCTAAGCCAAAGCAGATTGTAGATAAAACTACACTGAAAACGAAAAAGGAATATAGTTTGAATACAACGGCTGAACAATCAGGTAACAGTAATGCAATTCTTTATTATAACGGAAATGCAGCAGTTAAGCTGAATATTAATGAAGCAAACTTTTATGCAGAAGATATTAGTGTATATGTTAACGGCATAAAACATAATGTAAGCTGGACTCATGGAAAAAATGATAATTGGACAGGTAGTTTGACATTTTCGGAAGATGGTGATTATGTAGTTAAAATGACATATACAGACCGTTCCGGAAATGCTATGAAAGAATATCAGTCCGATAAAATCGTGATAGATAAAATAAATCCGGAAATAAAAGTAAAATACAGTAATACCAATGCTAAAAATGTGATTGGTGGAAGAAGTTATTTTGATACAAATCAAAAAGTAACAATAACTGTGAACGAGCATAACTTCAGAGCGGATGATATTGTAGCAAAAGTTACAGCGAAAGACGTTACGGGAAAAGATATCAAGGTGAGGGCTAAAAATAAAAATGGAAAAGAAATTAATGTCAGTGATATCGACAAATATCTTTCCAACAGAAATAACTGGAGCAGTAATGGTGATAAACATGTTGCCATATTTACATACTCATCAGATGCTAATTATACATTTGATATTGCATACAAGGACTTAGCATTGCGAAGTGCGGATAAGTACAAAACCGATAAGTTTACTGTGGATAAGAAGGCACCATCAAAACTTAAAGTATCTTACAGCACACCTGTCATGGAAAATGTAATAAATAATGTATCATTTGGATATTACAATGCAAAAGTTACAGTAACAGTGAGTGCAGTGGATGATATATCCGGTATTCATAAGTTTGTATACAGTTATGTTAATAGCAAAAATGTCAGTGGTGTTAATGCAGAGTTAATTGATAAGGCAATTAAGCGTGCAGAGATTACACAAAATGGAAATGTATTTACTGCTAAGTTTAAAATTCCAAAGGATGCTTTAAAATCAAATAATCAGTTTAATGGTAAAGTTGAATTTGAGTCATACGACAAAGCGGATAATAGCAAAGAAAAGAATGATAATAAGAGAATTGTGGTAGATAACATTGCGCCGAAAGCGACAATAAAATACAATAAATCGGTTTCAAGCAGAGGTAATATTGATTACTATTCAGGTAATATTGAAGCAACTATTAATGTGGAGGAAGCGAATTTTTATGCACAGGACGTGAAAGTTACAATTGCTAAAAACGGTGGAAGTGCAAGTAATGCAAGGGTCAATTGGACCAGTATGAACAAAGATAACCATGTGGGAACGTTCACTATAAGTGGTGATGGCGATTATATAGTGAATATCAATTATACTGACCGTTCCTCTAACAGCATGAAGTCATATAAGTCCCGCCAGATGACGATTGACACAAAAACACCAACGCTCAATGTGACAAAAGTTGCAGCAAATTCAGCAAACAAAGATAAAACCTACAGTTTTACAATTACAGCAAGTGACCAGAACTTTGATGTTTCATCTTTTAAACCAAGTTTATCTTTAGTTACCAGAAATAGTAATGGTAAGTTTGTAACAAAGACAATACCATTGAACAGTGTTAAGACATCCGGTAAAAATTATATCATTACAGTGGATAATCTGGAAGAAGATGGGTTGTATACATTAACAAGCAGCATTCGCGACTATTCTAACCATTCCTATGGAAAGATTAAATTGGATGACGGAAAAGAGTATGATTCCGTTAACTTTTCAATTAACAGAAAAGGCTCTGTATTTACTGTAGATCAGAACACATTAAATAATATGAACAAGTATTATATTTACAGTGTTGATGACGATGTTGTGATTCGAGAAATCAACGTTGATCCTGTTGATAAGTTTAGTGTTAAGCTAAATAATAAGGAGTTATCGGAAGGTAAAGATTACATAACCGCTCAGACCAGTAAAAAGGGGTCATGGAGTGTTAGAACATATACGATTAAAAAGTCCCTTTTTGAAAAAGAGGGTGAATATCAGATTGTAGTAGAATCCACAGATAAGACAGGGACAAATGCATACAGTGATGTAAAAGATTTAAAACTTTCTTTTGTAGTAGACCAAAAAGCACCGATTTTGACGATTAGTGGTCTGGAAAAGGGTGGACGTTATCAGGTAGATGAGCAGACTGTTATAGTGGGAGTATCAGATGACGGTGGTAAGCCATATAACTTTAAGGCAGTTGTTTTAGACAAAAGTGGAAATCCATTATTAGATGAAAAAGGAAAAGACATCAGTGTAAGAGTTGATCTTAAGGGAGAGGAACTTGAGAAATATCTTGCTGAGAATGATGGAAAAATAACATTTACCATTCCGGAAGGATTAGAAAATCAGGTGAAAATTGTTTGTGGTGATTATGTGCAAAAATCGGACACAAATGAATATAATGAGACCTTTAAACGGGTTACGGTTTCTCAGAGTGGATTGGTTATTTTCTACGCAAATAAACCGTTATTATACAGTTTAATTGGAATTGTTGTGGTTGTTATTGGTGGAATAATTATTCTTATAATTTTAAAAAGAAGAAAAAGAAAAGAGGTAAAAAAATGAAAAAGAGATTATTAGCAATGGCACTTATATGTGCAGTGGGGGCAGTAATCCTTACAGGCTGTATGCAGGAAAACATAGAAACCCAAATATCGTCTACTGGTACTGTTAAAGAAAATATAATTACATATATAGATAAATCATTAGCAGATAATAATTCTGCTGATGAAGTTAACGGTACAGTTTCCATTAACGGTAAAGATATAAGTACTCTGCCCGTGGTGACATATAAAGGAGTTACGTGCTATAAAGATATGGAAACAAATACATATAACACAACGGACGCATATAAAACAGCATTAATATCAGGAGATAACGTAGGCGCAAGCAAAGTGTATTGTGTTGATAAGCAGACAGTTTATTTTAGTATTTCGGCAGATGATATGAAACAGAACCTCGCACTCTGTGGTGCTTTAGGCTCTGAACTTTCTGTTGAGATAACAATCTCATATGAGTTTGACAAGCCGATTGTACAAACTAACGGAGTAATAGATGCTGACAATCCCAATAAGGTAAAATACACAATAAATGCATCATCTGTTCCAAATGAAATATTTGCATCAACGGATTCTGCAGTTAATAAGGAAAAGCTCAAAAATGAATATCAGGCTGCAAAAGCTACAAAGGCTGCAAAGATTAAAAGAGTAACAGGGTTAAAAGCAAAAGCGGGAAAGAAAAAAGTTAAATTAAGCTGGAAAAAGGCTAAGAATGCAAAAAAATATCAGATACAGTATGGGACAAAAAAGTCTTTTTCTTCTAAAAAGAGCAAAGCAACTGCAAAAAAGTCAATTACAATAAAAAAACTCAAAAGAGGTAAAACCTATTATTTCAGGGTCAGAGGAATAGATGGAAAACAAGTTGGAAATTGGAGCAAAGTGAAAAAGGTAATAATCAAGAAATAAGAGCATTCAATGATAATCCTTGTATTTGCATCATTTACAATTGCGATTGGGACATGGTGTATTAAGTTCATATAAATTCAGAATAAAGTGGAGGGAAAATGAGTAAATTACAAGTAAAAAAAAGAAAAACAGCAGCAATAATTTTAACGCTGATTATGGTATTTTCATCTGTTATAGCCACACCGGCATATAATGTAAATGCTGCACAGAAGGGAAAAGTAAAAAGCGTTCGTATCTCAAATTTGAAGAGCAAAAAATTAACGCTTGAAAAAGGAAAATCAAAAACATTAAAAATTAGTGTAAAAACAAAAGGTAAAAATGTATCAAAAAAGTATACATTTAAATCCAGCAGACCCAGTGTTGTTAAGGCAGTAAAAAAAGGGAAAAATATTAAGATTACAGCTAAGAAAAAAGGAAAGTCAAAAATTACAATTAAGTCAAAGGCTGATAACAAAAAGAAATATGTTCTTAATGTCACAGTGAATGAACCGGTAAAAAACAACAATAGCAGTAACAATGGCAGTAATAATAGTGGTAATAATACTAATACTACTAATACTAATACCGACGGTAATTCCACTGTTAATAACAATACACCGGTCAAAGAACCTGAAACGAATGCAGATCATAGTATTAAAATCAGTTCCTTTGAAATACTGAATGCATATTCTATGAAAGTAACATTATCACAGGAAGCTGAATTATCATCAGAGAATTTCATGATAGAAACGAAAGCATATGATTATGGTACATATAATAAGGTGTGCAAGATTGA
>JAUUNJ010000081.1 GCA_030844625.1 Roseburia sp.
AAGGTCTGGATGAGAGAGAGTATGTAGAGAGATATGCTGCATTTGGATTTAAGGCAGAAAAGAAACCAGGTGTAGGTTTGTGGTATTACAATACAGGGGAGCTGACCTTAGGAGGAGAAGTTTATAAAAATAATGGTAATCCGGAAAACTTTACTCCTGCAAATCAGGTAGATCCGGGATATAAAGTTACGGAGTCTATAAGAAAGACATTATTATCAGATATTGTTACAATTAACAGTGTGTCATGTGAGGATTATGTCAATGCAGAAGGAGTCACAGCATCAGCGACTTCACAGAATAATGGAGGCAGTGGTGCTGACAAGGCGATTGATGATGATATCATGTCAAGATGGGAATCAAAGCAAGGAATTGATCCCCAGAGTTTAACTATCGATCTGGGTGTCAGCCGTAATATCAAGCAGATAAGTATTGTCTGGGAAAATGCCAGTGCATCTGATTATACGATAGAAGTATCAGAGGATGGAGAGAATTTCACTACGGTCGCTGTTATAGAAAGTATGGGGGCAAAACAGAACAGAGCGGATACGATTGTACTCAGTAAAATGGCAAAAGGACGTTATGTGAGAATTAATGGTACAGCCAGAGCAACAGATTATGGATATTCAATTTATGACGTGGCAATCTATGGTACAGAAAACACAAAAGTAGATGAAACAACCACGACGGCACCTACTACCACGAAGACACCTACTACGCCATCACAGAATAATACAAATACAAGTACAAAACTTTCTGTGTTGAACGGTGCTACATTTGTGGGATATGTTGGTGACTGGGCAAAGGCAAGTGGAACAGTTACAGCAAATACCAATGGGGATACAACAGTAAAGATTACAAATTCCGGTGGCGGATGGGATGAGGCAAAATGGGGTATTCAGGCACAGTATCAGAAGATTCCTGTTGTTTCGGGTAACACATATAAGTATACAGCCACTATCGTATCAGATAAAACAAAGCAGATTACAATAAAAACTACACCGAGTGGTATTGATGAGCCGTTGGCACAGGATATTATTACACTGCAAGCTGGCAAGACATACACATACGAGGTTGAATTTACAGCAAACAGCAATATGGTTGATATTGTATATGCATTTGGCAGTCCTGCCGGTGAGGCAAGTGTAACAAATGCAAACATAACCATTACAGGAAATAACTTAGTGGTAACAAAGGTAGGAGAAACAGAAGCACCTGCAACTGTTGATTCTGGCACAAAGATGACTATGGCAGCAACGACAGTGGCACCTACAGTCAAGTTAGGAAAGACCAAGATTAAAAAAGCTGCAAAGAAACAATCTTCAAAGAAAGCAAAAATATCTCTTAAAAAGATAAAGGGGGCTGTAGGATATCAGATAAAAGTTTACAAGACAAAAAAAGCTAAGAAGGCTTTGGTTAAGAAGAATGTTAAGAAGACCAAATTTACCCTTAATTCCAAAAAACTTAAGAATAAAACGAAACTGTATGTAAGAGCAAGAGCATATAAAGTTATAAATGGGAAGAAGAGTTACGGCAAATGGTCTAAGAAAAAGAAGATGAAAATCAAAAAATAAATATAGCAAAAAAGAGATTCGGTTATCCGAATCTCTTTTTTGAAAAATAATATTATTATTTAGAAAGTGATTTATGTATGCTTTCGGCAGCCTGCTTTCCTGCTCCCATTGCAAGGATAACAGTAGCAGCACCTGTTACGGCATCGCCACCTGCATATACATTCTGTCTTGTAGTTTCAAGAGTGTCCTCATTAACAACAAGACATCCCCACTTATTAGCTTCAAGTCCCTCTGTAGTAGTACGAAGAAGTGGATTTGGTGAAGTACCAATAGACATGATTACAGTGTCTACATCCAAGTCAAAGTTGCTTCCCTCAACAGGAATTGGACGGCGACGACCTGAAGCATCAGGTTCCCCAAGTTCCATTTGAATACATTCCATTTTACATACACGTCCGTTTTCGTCACCAATTAACTTCACAGGATTGTGTAATGTCTTAAAAATAATTCCTTCTTCTTCTGCATGGTGAATTTCTTCCTTACGTGCAGGAAGTTCTTCCATACCACGACGATAAACAATATATACATTTTCAGCACCAAGTCGAAGAGCAGTTCTTGCTGCATCCATTGCAACATTACCACCGCCTACAACAGCAACATTCTTACTCTTAATCATCGGTGTGTCATAATTATCAAGATAAGCTTTCATAAGATTAGCTCTTGTCAAGTATTCGTTGGCAGAATAAACACCAACTAATGCTTCCCCTTCGATTCCCATGAAGGATGGAAGTCCGGCACCGGAGCCGATAAATACGGCTTTGTAACCCATTTCCATAATTTCATCAATGGAAAGGACACGTCCAACAACCATATTTGTTTCAATTTTAACACCTAGCTTTTCAAGGTTATCTACTTCCTTTTGGACAATAGCCTTTGGAAGTCTGAATTCAGGAATTCCGTAAACAAGAACGCCGCCAGCTTTGTGGAAAGCTTCGAATATTGTAACTTGGTAACCTAATTTAGCAAGGTCGCCTGCACAGGTAAGTCCTGCAGGACCTGCACCGATTACAGCAACTTTAATACCGTTTGATTCAGGTTTTTCCACATCATCATTGCTATGTGCCATATGATAATCAGCCACGAATCTTTCAAGACGTCCAATAGACACAGGTTCGCCTTTGATACCGCGGATACATTTTCCTTCACATTGGCTTTCCTGTGGGCAGACACGGCCACAGACAGCAGGAAGACCATTCGTGCTTGTGATAATCTTATATGCTTCTTCAAATTCTCCGGCTGCGACTTTTTCAATAAACTCAGGAATACGAACACAGACAGGGCAACCACTCATACAAGGTTTGTTCTTACAGTTGATACAACGTGTTGCTTCCTCAATAGCCATTTCTTCTGTGTATCCCAGAGCAACTTCTTCAAAATTTTTATTTCTTACATTAGGTTCCTGTTCCGGCATAGGAACTTTTGTTAATGACATGTTTGGCATTATTCTTCACCTCCCACTTCATCAGCTGCTTTGTACATACGACAGTTCTCTCTGTCGTGAGCTTCGAATTCGGTATATGTTGAATTACGTTTCATCAGTTCATCATAGTCTACCTGATGTCCGTCAAAGTCAGGACCATCAACACAGGCAAACTTAATCTCACCACCAACTGTCACACGGCATCCACCACACATTCCTGTTCCGTCAATCATAATAGGATTTAAGGAAACAAGAGTTTTTATATTATATGGTTCTGTAACCTTTGAAACAAATTTCATCATAGGGATAGGACCAATGGCAATAACAAGGTCATAATCATTACCTGCATCGATTAATTCCTGAAGTTTGTCTGTAACAAAACCTTTTTCTCCGTAAGTGCCGTCATCTGTAGTAATAAAAAGATGGTTACATACAGCCTTAAATTCATCTTCAAGAATAACGATGTCTTTGCTTCTGAATCCGGCAATAACATCAACATTTACTCCCATATTATATAAAGCCTTAGCAGACGGGTATGCAATGGCATTGCCGACACCACCGCCAATCACACAGGCTTTCTTAACTTCATCAAATTCTGTGGCCTTACCGAGAGGTCCTACGAAGTCTAAAAGGGCATCTCCTTCCCGCATCTGAGAAAGAAGCATTGTAGTTTGTCCTACAATCTGGAAAATAATTGTAACAATACCTGTCTCCGGGTCAGAGTCAGCGATTGTAAGAGGCATTCTTTCACCCTGTTCATCAATACGAAGAATAATGAACTGTCCGGCTTTCGCTTTCTTTGCGATAAAAGGGGCCTCAACATCAAGACGTACAACACTGTCATTTAGTTGTTGTCTCTTAACAATTTTGTACATTTGTATTCCTCCTAAAAATAGTTCTTAAATAACTTAATCATCTTATTAGTATATATTTAAATGCAATGGATTTTAGTATAACACATTGATAAAAAATTATCAATTATGGAATTATATTCTCCGCAAATAGTCAGATTCATCGGTAAGCGCGAAGGATTCTGATTGGTGAAAATGACAAAATTGTAATAGTGGAATAGAAAAATACTATTTCACCCGGGAAATTTTTTTTAGGCGTTTCCCTTTGGCATTAAATGTATATTTGTAATATCCGTCAGAATATTTTTGGTTTTTGACAAGTGTGCCGTTACCACGGCTTAAATAGGTTGAACCTTTGACCTTGAACCAGCCTACAGTCATTTCTCCGGTAGAAGGTTTAAAATAAAATGTATTTTTGCCAATAGTTACAAAGCCTTTTTTCATTTTACCGGTGGTTTCATCAAAGTAGTACCATTTTCCCTCTGATTTGACCCAGCCCCTTACTTTTTGTGAGGTATCTGTCACATAGTACATATTACTGCCGATTTTGCTGAAATTTCCGCTTATTGTTCTGGCAGATAAATTATAATAAGAAATTATTGCTTTTGCATCAGCTGTTCCCACAGTTATCCGCTGCTGTTTTGTACGAAAATATTTATTGCGCTCAGAGGCACGATTAATATATCCGTGCTCAATAATAATTGATGGAATATTTAGTTTCACACCGTTTCTGACGATGGAGTAGTAATCTGCCCGTTTGCCATTTTTGTAGCGAACATATTTGGAGGATTTTCGAAGAAGAAACCCCTTATTCTTAAGTCCGATATGGTGCAGTTCTGTTAAAATTTTTGAACCAAGTTTCCGGGATTTTTTTCTGACGGAGTCATTGTAGCCTGACTTGTATGGTACCAGAATTTTCGCTCCGGAACCCTTATCAAAATCAATATGCATACTGATAAGAGAATCCGCACGCAATAATTTTGAAAAATAATTTCGGGCGATAAGGCAGTCTCCGGGTGCAATTGACTGGGGACACTTATTGCTGGTTCTGGTCATATATACATTTATGTCACCGTATTGATCCAGTTCATTTTTACAGGCTTTGGCAATGTCCAGAACCACCCTTTCTTCACGCAGTCCGGCGCAGGAAGCACCGCGATGTTTGTTGCAATGACCCGGATCTAAAACAATGGTTTTTGCCTTGACCGGAGATAAGGTGGATTGAATAAACTCTGTAGTAGTTGGCTCTGGGATTGCCGGCTGTTCTGTTACAGGTTGTGCAGTTGCTTCCGGTTCCGTGGATATTTCCGAGATTGTTTCTGGAACTGCTTTGGTTTGCTCTGCCGTTACAGACTGTGCCGGAACTATATGAATTGGTGTTAGCCCCGCAATAATAGAAGCTGTTAGTATGAGAGTTGCTAATTTTTTATATTGGTACATTGTTTTTTTCCTTGCAAATATTTCTTTTGTTTTTTCTGTTCCATATATAGTATAGGTGTGTGTGAAAAGTAAAGCAAATAGTTTTTTAAAAATAATGTTGTGACTTTTTAAAATTAGAAAAGTTCTAAATAGAAAATAAAATTAGAAGATTTTTTTGTTTTATATATAAATAAACCATTAACTACTGGAAATTTTTCCGGCTTGATAGTATAATGTTTAATGGTTTGTTAGGGGATAGAGAAAGAAGTTCCCTAAAAACAAGCAAACCGTTCATGCAAATGAAATTTCAGGAGGAAACTAAATGGTTAGAGCAATAGTTGGAGCTAACTGGGGCGACGAAGGAAAAGGAAAGATTACAGATATGCTGGGCGAAAAGTCAGATATTATCGTAAGATTTCAGGGCGGAAGCAACGCCGGACACACAATCATAAATGATTATGGAAAGTTTGCATTACACTTACTCCCATCAGGTGTTTTTTATGAACATACAACCTGTATCATTGGTAATGGTGTTGCATTAAATATTCCATATCTTCAGAAGGAAATTGACGAAATCGTTTCACAGGGCGTACCAAAGCCGCACATTTTAGTGTCAGACAGAGCACAGATTCTTATGCCATATCATATTGATTTTGATGCATATGAAGAAGAGCGGCTGGGAGGTAAGGCATTTGGTTCTACCAAGTCAGGTATTGCTCCTTTTTATTCAGATAAATATGCGAAAATCGGATTTCAGGTATCAGAATTATTTGACGAGGATACATTAAAGGAAAAAGTTGCGAGAGTAACAGAGCAGAAAAACATTATGCTGGAACATATGTATCACAAGCCGTTAATTGATCCTGAAGAATTACTGAATACATTACATGAATACAGAGATATGGTTGCACCTTATGTGTGTGATACATCATTATATTTACATAACGCAATTAAGGAAGGGAAGACAGTACTTTTAGAAGGACAGTTAGGATCATTAAAAGACCCTGACTTTGGTATTTACCCAATGGTTACATCTTCTTCTACATTGGCAGCTTATGGTGCAATCGGAGCAGGTATTCCGCCATATGAAATTACAGATATCATTACAGTTGTCAAGGCTTATTCCAGTGCAGTAGGTGCCGGAGAATTTGTAAGCGAAATTTTTGGTGATGAGGCAGATGAACTTAGAAGACGTGGTGGTGACGGTGGAGAGTTCGGTGCTACAACAGGACGTCCGCGCAGAATGGGATGGTTCGATGCAGTAGCTTCACGTTATGGTGTAAGAATGCAGGGAGCAACAGAAGTTGCATTGACAGTATTGGATGTACTTGGATATCTTGATGAAATCCCTGTATGTGTAGGTTACGAAATTGATGGAGAAGTGACAAAAGACTTTCCTGTTACAGCAAAACTTAAGAAAGCAAAACCAGTATATGAGGTGCTTCCGGGATGGAAAGAAGACATCAGAGGAATTACAGAATATGATAAACTTCCTGAAAATTGTCGTAAATATATCGAATTTATTGAAAAAGAACTTCAGGTTCCGGTTACAATGGTAAGTAACGGACCTGGACGCCACGAAATCATATACAGATAGGCATGAGCCGTGTATAAAAACAGGTGGGAACAGCCGATGTGAGTTTACTCACAAGAGAATGTTCCCACCTGTTTTTATATATGGCGACGCCAGTGACCGAAAAGAAGCGAAGCGGATTTGAGGTAGACGGTTCATGCATATCTGTATAGATAAAAAGATAGAGAAAATTTTATGTAGGTGCCGTGCATAAAAATAGAGCGGAGCACACGATGTGAGTTTACTCACAAGAGAATGTTCCCACCTGTTTTTATATATGGCGACGCCAGTGACCGAAAAGAAGCGAAGCGGATTTGAGGTAGACGGTTCATGCATATCTGTATAGATAAAAAGATAGAGAAAATTTTATGTAGGTGCCGTGCATAAAAATAGAGCGGAACAGCCGATATGAGTTTACTCACAAGAGAATGTTCCGCTCTATTTTTATTTATTGTTCTTGTTCAATACCTTATATATCAGTAGCATTGCATAAAGGAAACAAGGGATTACAACCATACACCAGGCACTTGCTTTCCATGCAGTAGAAAAATCCCCTACACCAAAATTAGTTAATAATGCAAAAATTAAAGTAAGTAGTGCGCAGATTACCATAACAGCAATTGCCAGTATTGCAAGAATTTGTTTTATCTTTTTCATATAGTACTCCTTAGTATTTAATAATAACAGTATAACCAAACTAATATTTTATTGCAATTATTGTTTTCTATTTGTATAATGTAACCTGTCAGCAGAAAATCAAGCGCGAATGAAATGAGCATTTGATTTTACCTGACAGGTTAGTGAGAAAATTGGAAGCAGGGGAAACTGCACAGATAGGAAGTACCTGAATTTTCGAACTTAAAAAAGTCAGCAGAAAATCAAGCGCGAATGAAGCAAATATTTTGGAGGAAACAAATGGAGAAGAAATATTTATTGGAAACATGGAGAGAGATTGCGTATAATCAGGAGCAGACACAAAAGCAGTATGATGAATTTTGGGCAGCATATTTTGTACAGGAAAAAGAAGTGTATAAAGACATTCTGGGAAATCCTGATACACCAGTTACAGGAACAGTGGAAGAACTTGCAAAGAAGTATGATATGGAGGTTCTTACTATGGTAGGATTTCTGGATGGAATCAATGATAGTCTGAAAAAAGAAAATCCTATTGATGAACTGACAGAAACAACAGAAGTAAGCCTTGAATATGATCCGGAGAAACTTTACAAGAATATGGTAGCAGCAAAGGCAGATTGGCTATATGGTCTTGAAGAATGGGATAAACTTCTCACAGAAGAAAGAAGAAAAGAATTATATAAGGAAGAAAAACTTTCGGGAACAGTGATTAAGGAAAAGAAGGTTGGAAGAAATGATCCATGTCCATGCGGCAGTGGAAAGAAATATAAACATTGTTGCGGAAGATAGTAATAAATAAAATAAAAGCGGGCGATTGACATTTGTTAATTACCCGCTTTTACTTTTTATGGAGCCGTTTTTATGCATCTGGCCACAAAATTAATGATTTTTATTGTTATAAATGATTTTCTTTGCCTGTTTTCTTTTGCTGTCTGAATGACCTATGATAATGTTATATTCCGTTGCTCTTATGGCATTAATTAGTTCTAACGCTTCATCACTGGTCTTATGTTTGGCAGTGATTACAGCACCGCTAAGAATCGTGAAACAAATGGAATATTCCGGTTCATGAACTTTTGGGTTCAGGGACATTGTACCAAGTCTATAACACCAGACGATTTCATTTAATGGAATAATAGAAATCCGGGATTTATCAAGGTCTATAAAGTAATTTTCTGTTATATACATGGAATTAATTTGGAGATAGTTATCAGAGGAAAGTTCTTCCTGTGCTTCGTCAATTAATTCTTTTTGTACATGCTTCCCTAAAAAAGTGCACACGGGATACATTACAGGATTAACATAGCATGTGATGGCTTCAAATGACTTTTTTATGGAAATTAATAGAATCAAAAGCACAATCCATAAAAATATCATATATAAAACAGGGTGATAATCGGCATTACTCAATACAAATCCCAAGGTCACACCGGAAAGTCCGTCCGCATTCCAGTTTAAATCTTTTGAAAAGGCAGAAAGCATTTTCTTATAGGTTCTGTCCGGTTTCATCACCTTTGCTTTGAACGTGTAATTATGAATTTCAGTTTGGGGAGTATTATCAATTGGTATTATTGCAAATATACAATGGTCATTTTTTAATGCGTAGTAATATCCATAGTTTGTTCCACTAGTCTTTATTAAATTGTAACCTGTATAATGCAAAGTGTCTGCGGTTACATTCACGTAAGAATCACTGCTGTCTACTTTATGAATATCATCA
>JAUUNJ010000082.1 GCA_030844625.1 Roseburia sp.
CAGTCACCGGACAAGGAATTTGTGAAATCAATATATAATATTGTGATGGAACATAAGGAAATAAAAGGAATACATGATTTGGTAGTTCATGATTATGGTCCGGGTCGGGTGATGATTTCTCTTCACACGGAGATTCCGGGGGATGGAGATATTTTTAAAATCCATGATTTAATTGACAGAATCGAAAACGAGTTATATGAGAAGCTTGGATGTGAAGCAGTAATACACATGGACCCGATAGAGGTAGATAATGAGATTGTCAATAATATGAAGAAAACAGTCATCTCTCTTGTAAAACAGATTAATGATGAAATGTCCATACATGATTTCAGAATGGTAGCCGGGGATACTCACACAAATTTGATTTTTGATGTGGTTGTACCTTATGCAGTAAAGGAAAGTGATGAAGAGATGAAAAAAAAGATTCAGGAAAAAATTTCTGAGCATAATAAATCCTATTTTGCCGTAATCCATGTTGACAGAGATTATGTGAGATAAACATTGACTTTTACAGGGTGATTTGGTAGCATTAACCCGTAAACTTTAGTTTGCTAAAGTGTTAGCGAAGAACATTATATAAAATATTAGGAGGAAAAGCATGAAGAAATTATTTGCAGTATTACTTTCATGTGTAATGGTATTGTCATTGACGGCATGTGGAAGTAAGGAAGAAAAGAAGGATGGCACAAATGACAGTAACAAGAAAACCTTTACAGTAGGTTTTGATGCAGAATATCCGCCGTATGGATATAAGGATGAAAAAACAGGTGAGTATGTAGGATTTGACCTTGAACTGGCTCAGGCAGTTTGTGACATGGAAGGATGGGAACTTGTAAAAACTCCTATTAACTGGGATTCAAAAGATATGGAGATTAACAGTGGAAGCATTGATTGTATCTGGAATGGATTTACAATGAACGGGCTGGAAGATGATTATGAGTGGTCAGATCCATATGTCAACAATTCACAGGTAATCGTTGTTTCTGAAAAGTCAGGTATAGAGAAGTTGTCAGACCTTAAGAATAAGACAGTAGGGGTTCAGGCAGCAAGTGCCGCTGAGAAATTATTCCAGGAAGACGGTTCTCAGGAAGAACTGGCAAAGACATTTAAGAAACTTAGCCCATTTGCCGATTACAACACAGCATTTACAGAGCTCCAGTCAGGAAGTATTGATGCTCTTGCCATTGATATCGGTGTTGCTAATTATCAACTTGAATCAAGAGGCGAAGGTTATGTGATGTTGGAAGAAAAACTTAACGCAGAACAGTATGGTGTTGGATTTAAGAAAGGTAATACAGAACTCAGAGATATTATCAATAAAGATTTGAAGAAACTGAATGAAGACGGAACTGTTGAAAAACTTGCAAAGAAGTATGACATTGATACTAGCATGATTTGTATTGGAGAATAAATTTAAATGACTTTAGATATAGGATTAATGTTGCTGGCGACCAAGATTCCCATAGGCAACATGTTGGAACAGATGTCTGACGGAATGATAGAGACCGTGAAAATATTCGCGCTGACATTGATATTTTCATTACCGTTGGGACTGATTGTAGCATTCGGAAGAATGGCTAAATTAACTGTATTAAGATGGATTGTAAATGTATACATATCCATTATGCGCGGAACCCCGCTTATGCTTCAGACCATTGCAATTTATTTTGGACCATACTTTTTGTTTGGAATAAGTATCTCAGAAGAATATAAATTTATTGCCATAATTATTGCATTTGTACTGAACTATGCAGCTTATTTTGCAGAAATATATCGTTCAGGTATAGAGTCCATGCCTATAGGTCAGTATGAGGCTGCTGATTTATTGGGTTATAATAAGGTGCAAAGGTTTGTTAAAATTATATTGCCGCAGGTAATAAAAAGAATATTGCCATCGGTAACCAATGAGGTAATCTGTCTGGTAAAAGATACATCACTGGCATTTTCTGTCTCATATATCGAGATGTTTGCAGTGACCAAGCAGATTGCTTCCAGTACAGCAGATTTTACTCCATTTATAATTGCCGGTTTATTCTATTATATATTTAATGCGATTGTCGCATGGGTAATGAATTTGTTTGAAAAGAAATTGAGTTATTATCAATAGGGAGGTATCATATGAGTGTATTGGAAATGAAGCACATACAGAAGCACTTTGATGACCTTGAGGTTCTGAAAGATATTTCCCTGTCGGTAAACAAGGGAGATGTTCTTTCAATTATCGGACCTTCAGGTTCCGGTAAATCAACACTGCTTCGATGTGCAGTAAATTTAGAAAAAATCAATGGTGGAGAAATAACCTATAATGGCAGAAGCATGGCAAGAACAGAGGATAGGGGACGAGTAGCTTATGCCGGAAAAAAAGAATTAAAAGAAATTAAGTCAATGTATGGTCTGGTATTTCAGAATTTTAATTTATTTCCACATTATTCTGTATGGAAAAACATAACAGATGCGCCTCTTAACATACAAAAAAGAGAAAAAAAAGAGGTGGAAGAAACAGCTTGCAGGCTGCTTGAAAAGATGGGGATTGCAGACAAAAAGGATGCCTATCCGTGTCAGCTTTCCGGTGGACAGCAGCAACGTGTATCGATTGCGAGAGCGTTGGCAATGAAACCGGATATCCTGTTTTTTGATGAGCCCACGTCAGCCCTTGATCCGGAACTTACAAAAGAAGTACTGAAAGTTATAAAGGAGCTGGCAGAGGAACATATGACAATGGTTATCGTTACCCATGAAATGTCATTTGCAAAGGAAGTGTCAAGCAGAATTATATTTATGGAACATGGAGTTATTGTAGAAGATGGAACTCCTGAGCAATTGTTCGGTTCCACAAATCAGAGAACAAGGGAGTTTCTTGGAAAATTCTAAAAGGCTTAAAAGCAATGAATTGACATACATAATTGATTATGATAATATTTTTTATGATAAGAAATTGCAAAATGCATTCTTTTTATAATAATTGTTAGCAGCAATGAAGGGAAGTAGTAGTAATCAGATAAGTTTCAGAGAGAAGGTGGCAGGTGCAAATCTTTACAATGCTGATTATGAAGCAGTCCCGGAGCTTTGAACTGAAGGTCATGCGTGGCTGTGTAGGCTTCAACGGGTTCTCCCGTTACAGAGAGACGATATGATAGTATCGGTTGAGTGCAGATTTATTCTGAATTTAGGTGGTAACACGGATTTTAATTCGCCCTAAACGTTTTATAACGTTTAGGGTTTTTCTATTTTGGGGTGAAACTGCATACAGACCTGCTCAAAGGAAAGAGAGGAATTATAAGAATGAAAGTTTACGAAAAATCAACAAAATTAGACAATGTATGTTATGACATAAGAGGTCCGGTTATGGACGAGGCGCAAAAAATGAGTGCAGAAGGGATAGATATATTAAAACTTAATATTGGAAATCCGGCACCCTTTGGCTTTAAGGCACCGGATGCGGTAATTAAGGCTATGACAGAAAACCTGACTAAGACAGAAGGATATTCTGATTCCAAAGGTCTTTTATCAGCCAGAGAGGCGATACTTGAATATTGTCGACACAAAAATATGCCTAATGTTACTATCGATGATATCTATACGGGTAACGGAGTCAGCGAACTGATTACCATATCTATGCAGGGGCTTTTAAACGATGGAGATGAAGTGCTTGTGCCGGCTCCGGATTATCCTTTATGGACTGCTTCAGTAACTTTGGCAGGAGGAACAGCAGTACATTACATATGTGATGAGGCGCAGGAATGGTATCCTGATATTGAGGATATGAGAAGGAAAATCACGTCCAGAACAAAGGGAATTGTAATTATCAATCCTAATAATCCTACAGGTTCCTTATATCCAAAAGAAGTTTTAGAACAGGTTGTTCAGCTTGCGAGAGAAAATGAACTGATTCTGTTTGCAGATGAAATATATGACCGTTTAGTCATGGATGGATTAGAGCATACGGCATTGGCTTCACTGGCACCGGATTTATTAACGGTAAGTTTTAATGGATTGTCCAAGTCTCATCTGCTTGCAGGATACAGATGCGGATGGATGTGTCTGTGCGGAGACAAGTCAAAGGCAAAAGGATATATAGAGGGGATAAAGCTTTTATCTTCCATGCGTTTATGTTCCAATGTGCCTGCCCAGTCATTGATTCCTACAGCGTTAAAGTGTCAGGAAGAAACAAAAGAGCTTCTAGTGCCGGGAGGAAGAGTGTATGAACAGAGAAACTGTGTTTATGAGGCATTAAAAGGTATTGATGGAATTACAGTTGTAAAGCCCAAAGCCGCATTCTATATGTTTCCTAAACTGGATCAGAAAAAGTTTAATTTAAAGGATGATGAAAAATTCGTGCTGGATTTTCTTAAGAGTAAGCACATTTTATTTACCCATGGCGGAGGTTTTCATTGGGAACAGCCGGATCATTTCAGAGTGGTTTATCTGCCGGAGTGCAGTGTGCTGCAACAGGCAGCAGAAAGTCTTGGAGAATTTTTGGAAAATTATAGACAGTAGAAAATGCCCCTTAATGTTGGAAACAATATTAAGGGGCATTTCAGCTCAAATGGGACCGGGCTTAACAAAGGTATTTTCCAAGGAAAACACCTTATAAGCGTAAATTGCTTTGTGATGATACTGGTATAACGGGCTTTGCCGTGGACAAAAGGGCGAATTGTGCAAAATGCACAAATCAAGAATCGTTTTTATTTGATTTTGAGTAAAAAAGATTGGTAAAACTGCTTTTCTTTGTTATATTGACAAATAAAATGTACAATGTTATGATAAGTTTAACGTTAAACTATGAGCGGAAGTACTAAATATTTATATATACTTTAAAAGAACGGAATTTAGGGGGATATATCAGTTTATTTAGGTTTATCGTTAAACGAAAAGTTTCTCAGTGTATTCATAAAAATAAGAAGGGAGAAGTTAATATGAGAAAAAATATTGGAAAAAAGATTATTAGTATGACACTTATTGCAGCTCTTTCAATAACCATGCTGGCTGGGTGTGGATGTAAAAAATCTGAAAATGATGGAAAGACAACAGTAAAACTGGGAATCTGGCCATCAGATGATCTGGTAGCTGATGTGGCAACTTTTGAAGGATATGTTGACACGATGAAGGAGTTATATCCAGATGTGGTGATTGAACCGGCACATTATACATATGCTACTGACACATTTGTGTCAATTGCTTCATCAGGTAACTGCCCTACAATTTTTGAAACATGGTTTACTGAACCACAGAAATTAATACAGCAGGGTCTTGTTGCGGATATTACAGAGGAAGTAAAGGAAAGAGGCTGGGATAAAAAAATGAGTTCTTCCGTTTTGGATATTTTGTCTGATGATGAAGGACATATCTATGGTGTTCCTAGAGACGGATATGCTTTGGGAATTATGTGCAATGTTAACCTGTTCGAGGCAGCAGGGCTTGTAGATAAGGACGGAATTCCAAAGTTCCCGACAACCTGGGAGGAACTGGCAAAGACAGCCCAGACAATTAAAAAGAAGACCGGTGCCTCCGGATTATGTCTGCTTGCAAAAGATAATTCCGGTGGTTGGCAGTTCTCAAATATTGCATGGTGTTTTGGCGCAGAATTGTGTAAGGATAACGGTGATGGAACCTATACAGCTAATCTTGCATCAAAAGAGGCAATTGAGGCGATGAAATTTGTAAGTGATTTGAAATGGAAATATGACGTACTGACAGCAAATCCTACAGCAGAAAACTGGGATTCCGGATTCCAGCAGCTTGGAACTGATGCCTGTGCAATGTATATAGCAGGAAATGACGGCGTTGATAAACCGACCCAGGTTAATGGGCTGGCAACAGAAAAACTGGCAATGTGCCCGATTCCGGCAGGTCCTGATGGAAAACAGTATTCCTTATCAGGTGGAACTCCGTATATGTTCTCAAAAGATGCTACGAAAGAAGAAATTAACGCAGCTTTAGACTTCATTGAGGTTATGGGCAAATCACCGGATGTAAACGATACAATGCTTCAGGGACTTCAGGCAGATGCGGCAAAGAGATTCAACAATGGAGTACCTGTTCTTCAGTCATTCCCGTGCTGGATAAATGAAGACCGTATTGAAGAAGAAAGAAAAATAGTTGCAGAATATAAGAACGTGGATGAAAAAATGTTCAGCACTTATTTTGAAAAAATAAATGAGGATGGAAATGTAAGAGCAGAAGAACCGGGAGATCCTCAGGAAATGTATAAGCAGATTACCAATGTTCTTCAGGAAGTAGTTACAAAGAAAAATTGTGATATTGAAGGACTTATGAAACAGGCAAACGATAATTATCAGAAAATATTAGATACCAAATTTAAGTAACAATAAGTCTTGTGTATATGGGGACAATCCCGTGTTGGGAAGCGACCGGATAAAGGAGGTTTCCTATTGTGAAAAGAAAAGAACAAGTAGAGACGAAGAAAAAGAATAGGTTTACAAAGAAAGATTTCGTGGGATGGTTGGTGATGCTTCCGGCATTGATACTTTTTGCGTTCTTTGTATGGGAGCCATTATTGGAGAGTGTAAGACTGTCTTTGTTTTCAGCAAGAGGTGTGGAACTTCAGGAATTTGTGGGATTTGATAATTACATATCAGTATTTCAAAATGTGGATTTCAAGGCTGCTTTTCTTAATACCTTTAAATACATAGGGTGGTCATTGGTAATCGGGTTTGTTATTCCAATTATAATAGCTGTATTTATCAGTGAAACGGTTCACTTAAAGGGATTTTTCAGAACAGCGGTATATTTTCCGAACCTGATGCCGGGAATGGCTGTAACAATTATGTGGATTTACTTCTTCTCCCCGGGGAAAACAGGTGTTTTGAATATATTATTATCAAAAATTGGACTGGCACCGTCAGGTTGGCTGACGAACACGGCATGGGTAATACCATTGATTGTAATAGCCCTGACCTGGAAAGGTGCAGGTTCCACATCCCTTATATATATGGCTGGAATCAGTGGAATTAATCCGGAATACTATGAGGCTGCGGCAATTGACGGGGCGGGAGTATTCCAGAGAATATTTCATATAACAATTCCATGCATCATCAGTCTTGGAAAAACTATGCTGATTCTGCAGGTGATATCCGTGTTCCAGATATTGTATGAACCATTGGTGTTGACAAACGGTGGACCGAATAATGCCAGCATATCCATTATGCAGCTTGTGTACCGATATGCTTTCGAACAATACAATTATCCAAATGCAGCAGCATTATCAGTAATAATATGTATTGTACTCATTTTACTTAGCGGACTGTATATGAAGCTTACGAAGAAAAAAGAGTATTAGGAGGTGGGATGATGTTTTTTAAGAAATACGGTGATAAAACAGACGGAGCTATCAGAAGTTTCGATGTAAAGTCAAAAAGAGTAAAGATAATCTGCCTCCTGATTATGATAGTGTGCGTAATATTTGCGGTTGTTGCACTATTTCCATCCATATGGGTTATGCTTTCAGGCTTTAAAGATTTAAAACAGTTGACTAATGATGCAACGATTATTCCCAAAAGCTTTGACTTAAGCGGTTTTAAGGAAACATGGGATAAATTAGAATTTGCAGTTTATTACAAAAATTCTTTTATTATGGTTGGCGGTGCGGTCATATGTGCAATTGTTTTTAACGGGATACTGGCATATGCTCTGGCAATACTGAAACCTAAGGGATATAAAATTATAAACGGACTTGTAATGTGGAGTCTTTTGATTCCTGCAACAACCAGTATTGTTGCATTGTTTGTAAACATTAACCGAATCGGATTAAATAACTCTTTTTTACCACTTTGGTTAAGTTATGGTGCCAATGCTTTTTGGGTTGTACTGTTTAAAGAATTTTTTGAAGGGCTTCCGAAAGAGTTGATAGAAGCCGCAAAAATTGACGGATGTAATGTGTTACAGATTTTTTATAAAATAGTGCTGCCATTATCAAAACCTATTATTATGGTAATTGTTATTTTCTCACTGACGGCAGCATGGTCGGATTTCCTATTGCCATATCTTGTATTGAATGGTTCAGGCAAGGAAACCGTTATGGTAAAACTTTTCGTTTATTCAACATCAAGAACAACTCAAATAGATTTGTTAAGAGCAATTTTCTTTGCAATAATTCCTCCGACGATTCTATTTGTATTATTCCAGAAACAGATAACAGATGGGGCTGCAGGCGGTGCAGTGAAAGGTTAAAATATTTTAATTTAAGTTACTATCGGGGGAAGCGCCTCCTTTCTTCCCCTGACAGAAACAAATCTAACGGAGAGATTAATATGGCAAAAATAGCAGATAAATATTTTGAAATAGATCAATGGAAAATCATTGAAAATGGATTTGATCCGAACTATGGACAGGTTTCGGAATCTGTATTTTCCCTTGGAAATGAATATATGGGGGTAAGAGGCTATTTTGAAGAAGGATATTCAGGAAAAAAACTAATTGGAAGTTATTTTAACGGAATATATGAGAGAACAAAGCCGGAATACCAGCATTATAGAGGAATAGCAGATTTTACTGAATATATGGTTAATTCCGTAAACTGGCTCTATACGAGAATTAAGGTAGATGAAGAAATTCTGGATCTGGCGGCATCCAAAGTAGAAGAATATGTAAGAGAACTGGATCTGGCTACAGGATTATTAAAGCGTTCATTTATATGGGAGACCGGAACAGGAAAAAGAATAAACGTTGTATTCGAGCGGTTTCTTTCAATGACAGAGGTAGATACAGCCGCTCAAAAAATTGTTTTGAAAGCAATCAATTTTGATGGAGAGATAGAGATTGTTTCCGGACTGGATTTTTCGGAAAAACACAGAATGGCTGACCAAAATATGTGGAACTGCGACAGGGCGGACATAAAACTTGGCAGTGGCGTTTTAATGGGTATTGAAGGAACTACACTTCATACAGATAAAAAGGTATATAGCAGTGCAGTTGTATATGCTGATTATCAGGAAATTAAAGAAAAAAAAGAAGATAAAAAAGTCTCTGTAGCAATGACGATCAGTCTGAAAGCGGGAGAAAAAAAATCAGTGACAAAGCTGGTGAAAAACTTAACTTTTAAGGACGGAGAAAGTAAAGAAAAATTTGAAAATAAAATAGAAACATTGGATTTGAGCAGATTGTCATATGAGGATATGGCATCAGAGACAAAAAAATGGTGGAGCAATGTATGGAAAC
>JAUUNJ010000083.1 GCA_030844625.1 Roseburia sp.
CATAAGCCAAAAAGATTTCCTTTTGACTGAAATTCTTTTATTTTTTCTATATCTTTTGGATTAAAGTAACCTTTTCCATCTTTAAATAAAAAAAGTGTGTTATCAAAATCACTTGCGAATACTTTCATCTAAATTTTCCTCCTGATAATATTAAGTGGATTTTATTTTAGTAATTAAAAAACTTTCTATTGAAATAGTATAACACAACTGGTACAATAATATCAAGAATTGGAGCCTAAATAAAACCAAAAAGTAGAAAGTAGGTGAAATTATGCCATCCGGCAGAAAGGTATTCCTGAAAGAATTTTTTGTTTTAGCACTTCCTATCATGCTGCAGCAATTATCGGGAACTATCTTAAACATTTGTGACACAATAATGGTAGGAAAAATATCGGATAAAGCTATTAGTGCGGTAACAGTAGCGAATAAAACATATTTAATATATGCCCTATTTATATTTGGAATAACCAGCGGCATTATGATGTTTATGAGTCAGTATTATGGTGCTGAAAAATATAAGTTAGCGAAAAAAACATTAAAGTTCGGGTTAGAGGTATGTATAGTAATTGCAGCCATATTTGTTGTTGCAATCGTATTATCCCCACAGTTTTTTATACATATTTTTGTAAATGGAAAGGAAATATTATCTTTAGGCACAAAATATATAAGAATCGTAGTGTGGTCTTATATTCCTATGGCATTAAGCCAGATGCTTGCAGTATATTTCCGCGTATTTAAAAAACAAAATATACCCGGTGCAATGAGTGTGGTTTCCGTTGGGCTGAATGTTTTATTTAACTATATGTTTATCTATGGAAAATTGGGAATGCCAAAACTGGGGATAGAGGGAGCAGCAATTGCGACTACAGCAGCAAGATATATAGAATTTATTGTTTTATTTACGATTTTAATGATATTTAATAATGGAAAAGAAATCTTTATGGCAAGTGACATAAAGTTAAATACTTTAAAGAAGATAGAGATAATAAAGAAAACAATTCCATTAATGTTCAATGAAGGAATGTGGGCAATTGCACTTAGTTTAGTTTTTAGAAATTACTGTCATGTAAGTGAAACATATATTCCGGCAATTACGGTAGTAGACAACGTTTTTGATTTGTTAAATGTAGCGTTTTATGGATGTTCAGTGGCGGCAGGAATTGTTATAGGAAAAGTACTAGGTACAGGTGACATGAAAAAGGCGTGGAGGACATCGAAAAGGCTGATTGCTATTTGTCTTGTGACAAGTATAACAGGTTCGGTTCTTATATGTGCACTTTCGGGTGTCCTGCCAAGATTTTTCTCATTGACAGGAAAGATATTTACAATGGCAACGACTTTGCTTATAACGAAGGCAGCATTTGGCTGGACACAAGGTTACAGTGAAACAATATATTACATTATAAGAGCTGGCGGAGATGTAAAAGCGGTATTGGTAATTGACGGTTTATTTATGCTGTATGGTCCGTTTCTAATGAGTACGATTGTTTCCTATGGAACAGATTGGCCAATACAGATTGTTTATTTGTGTACGGAAGTAACATACATTATTAAAATAATCGTTGCTACATATTTCTATAGGAGAAAGAAATGGTGTAGAAATCTAACAGAGTAAAAATCGTTTGAAAACGTTATTTATATTCCAATTCGATAAAAGAATAAAGATAAAGAAATTATATAAGAAAGGATAAAAAGTGCAGATCAAATATTTTTCTTTGATTTGCACCTTTTCAGACATATGAAGTCTTGTGTTTGGAAAGATCGGTATAGATTATGGTGAAAATAGGAGCAGTAGGTGACAATTGCATAGATATGTACGATTATATTGAAGAACTTTATGTTGGGGGAAATCCTGTAAATGTTGCCGTATATATCAAGCGGCTTGGTGGAGAAGCCTGCTATGCGGGAGTAGTCGGCAATGACGATTATGGTAAGTTGATAAAAGAAAAAATATCTGAAAAAGGTGTAGATGTTACGATGGTCAAGACAATGGACGGAATGACTGCGATTAGTCATATTGAATTGATAGCTAAAGAAAGGGTATTTGGAGAATATGAAGAAGGAGTATTGCCGTTACTGACGTTGACAGACGAAGAACTTAAGAGACTGGCACAGTGTGACATTGTAGTAAGTAGTGTATGGAGTTATGCGGAAAACTATTACCAAAGATTAAAAGAACTGGGGACTATGACAGCAATGGATTTCTCCACCGAATTGCAGTCCGATATTATAGACATAATCGGACCTTATTTAGATTACGCATTTTTCTCCTTTGAGGAGGGCAGAGACGAAGAATTAAAAGAATTTATGATGGATATCTATCGTCGAATAAAAGGGATAGTGATTGTTACCAGAGGAGAAGAAGGCAGTGTAGCTTATGATGGAAAAGAATTTATTTATCATGGTATCTCACCCTGTGAGGTGGTAGATACCTTAGGGGCAGGAGACAGTTTTATTGCAGGATTTTTGTATGGAATGGCAGAGGGATTATCTATTAAAGATAGCATGATCAAAGGAGCAAAGAACAGCAGTGTAACAATTGGATATAAAGGTGCATGGTAAAAAGAAAATGAAAGAAGGTTATATCTTATGAAAAAGGATATGCAGTATTATGTAAAAATATCAAGTAAAGTTATGTTGGAAAATTTGAAGAGGAGAAAAGGGCTGACCAAGGAATTGGTTGAAAAATACATATTATCCGATAAAAAAGATATTTGTATTGTGGCTTCAGGTTCGTCTCTCAATGCAGTCATAACGGCAGAATTGTTTATGAACAAATATATTGGCTCAAAAGTCACTGTGCTGAGTCCAACAGAATATATGTATTACAGAAAGGCAATGGTAAAAGATAATTTTATGATTGTGATATCTCAAAGCGGCTGCAGCACAAATGTTATTGAGGCGGTTCTGGATATGAAAGAAGACGGAATAGAACCGGTAGCGCTTACGGGAGATCTTCATGGGAGTTTAAAGAGATATGTCAGCACATTAATAGAGTATGGCGTGGGAAATGAGACTGTGGAATATGTTACGCTGGGAATGACCACACTTATAGAATATCTCATTTTATTTTCATTAGAAGTATCGCTTAATCAGGGAATTGTTTCAGAACAACAATACAATGAAATCCTGAAAGATATTATTGTGTGCTGCAATACGAATGGGGAGGCTTATCAGAAAGCAATAGGTTTTACAGAGAGATATTATGAAGATTTGTTTAAAATGGATAGAGCTATCATTGTGGCGGATGGAGCCAATATGGGAATCGCCAGAGAAGCGAGCCTGAAATTTGGAGAAACCCTGAAGATTCCAACGCTTTATTGCGAGAGCGAAGAATATGCACATGGTCCGAACATGCAGTTAACACCAGAGTATTCTGTGTTTTTTATTGATACAAATAATCAAACAGATAGGATGTACGATATATTTAAAGCCACAGAAAAAGTGATACGACATGCGTATTTTGTAACCAATAAGCCGGTAGAGGAAAAAGATAATGTATTGCGATTTGATGCAAGTGTTTTGCCGGAATTATCACCCTTGTTTACAGTTGTGTTATTTCAGTATATTTGTGCAAACGTAACAATAGAAAAAAATAATTTTAAATGTCATCCATATTTTGAAGAATTTGATAAGGTAATAAAGATTAAGACAGATGAATATGAAGAGATATATAAAGCAAAGCAAGAAAAGAAATAGAAAATTTATCATTGAATTTATGGCTTTGGCATTGCCGATTATGCTTCAGTCTTTAACAGGTAATATTTTGAACATATGCGATACGATGATGGTAGGGAAAGTATCGTCTACGGCAATCAGTGCAGTTACTGTATCAAACAAAGTTTTTATGATTTTTTCTCTCTTTACCTTTGGTGTGGCAAGTGGAATCAGTATGTTTATGAGCCAATATTATGGAGCGGAAGATATTGCAAAAGCTAAAAAGACATATAAGTTTGGTCTGCAATTATGTGTAATTATTGCATTATTGTTTTTGGCGGCATTAATGATTATGCCGGAAACGCTAATCAGAGTATTTGTAAAAGGCGAGGATATCGTTCAACCGGCGCTTGCGTATGTGGCTATAGTGAAATGGTCTTATGTGCCTTTTGCTGTTAACCAAATATGTGCAGTACTCTTTCGAGTGTTTAAAAAGCAGCGTATTCCTATGAATGTTAGCATAATTTCGGTAGGAATTAATATATTATTAAATTACATATTAATTTATGGAAAATTTGGTTTGCCAGGTCTTGGGGTGGAAGGTGCGGCAGCAGCCACATTGATATCACGTTGTACAGAATGTGTTACATTGTTAGTGATAATTTTAATAGTCAATAACGGAAAAGAAATTTTTGCAAAAGGTTATGGTGCATTAAACAGAAGCGTGAAATTTCAAATCATGAAAAAAACGATTCCGCTTATGTTTAACGAAGGAATATATGCGATAGCACTGACATTAATATTCCGAAATTATTGTGTAGTAAATGAAACTTATATACCGGCAGTGACCGTAGTTGATAATGTCTTTGATTTGGTGAATGTGGCATTTATGGGGTGTGCTCATGCGGCAGGAATTGTTATAGGAAAAGTACTTGGTTCCGGTGATATGGAGGAGGCGAGAAACAAATCCAAAAAATTAATACTGCTGGGATTGATCGTAAGTTTGATGTGCAGCCTGATAGTAACATCTATATCTGGGTTTGTACCAATGTTATTTTCATTGACGGGAAATTTGTTTGGTATGGCAGCTACACTTCTTAGAACGAAAGCATTATTTAGCTGGAGCCAGGGGTATGGGCTTACAGTATATTTTATATTGAGAGCAGGTGGAGATGTAAAAGCAGTACTTTTGTTAGATGGGTTGTTTAATTTATATGGGCCATTTTTGATTAGTACCATTGTGACATATTGTACAGGGTGGCCTATCCAGATTGTTTATATGTGTACAGAAGCAACATATTTGTCGAAAATATTTATTGCCACTTATTTCTATAAGAGAGGAAAGTGGTGCAGAAACCTGACGATTGGTTAAACAGATAAAAAGGAGAAGAAGCACATGAAAAAGGTATTGAACAATATGGCAAAAATAGGAATGGAAATTTTGATGTATATTTTAGAGCATATATTTTTGGTAATAGGCATTATTGTCATTCTTGTTTTCGTTATTAGTAAATTATAAGAATTTTGGTGTCAAAAAGACTGTTTTTGTTTTTATATTTGAATTTAATAAAAAATTTAAAAAAAAATTTGAAAAAGGGGTTGCATTATATAAAACAAACTGGTATATTAAGAAAGCGAAGTGGATTAATAAAAGAACCAAAGTGCACGTGGTTTTAATGATCTATTTCAAAAAAAGAGGAAACAAATTAAATTCAAAAAACAAAATGAAAAAGCGATGGATAGAATCGCAGAAAGAGAGGAAAAACATGGCAGAAGTAACAGAGAAGGTTATCTTACCAAAATTTGACAAAGAAAAATATTTTAAAGATGGTGAAATCGTATATGGTAAGCGTGAAGAAGTTGAAGCAGCAGCAGACAAGGTTTGTGAAGATGGATTTAAAAATATTGTTCTTCTTGGTATTGGTGGAACAGAATTTGAACTGGAACCAGTGGAATATCAGGTAAAGAAATACAGTGATATTGATATTTCATCATACAACGCAGCAGATGCGAATACGGTTCATCCAAAAAACATCACAAAGGATACAGTAGTTGTTACAGCTAGTGCCAGTGGTGATACAGTAGAAATCGTTGAGGCAGTAGAGTGGATTGCTCAGACAGGAGCTCAGATTGTTGCTTTCACGAAAAAAGAAGGAAAGTTAGGAAAATTCTTAACAGAAAAAGGAAAGATTGTAATTGAGGCAGATGTTACAACAGGCGGATGTGAGTTCTCATATGTATTATTTAATTTCCTTGCATTTAAGATTATGAATAATAAAGGGGCATTCCCTAAATATAAAGAGTTTGCAGATGGCATGAAAGGAGTGTTCAAAAACCTTTATGACATCAGGGTACAGTTTGATGCCAAGGCTGAGGAAGCAGCAAAGAAATACTACAATGCACCATATAGCATTTTCTGTGGAAGCGGTGCAGCGTGGGGTGAGACATTACTCTTTGCTATGTGTATTTTAGAGGAAATGCAGTGGGTTAGAACCCGTCCTGTAACATCAGCACAGTTCTTCCATGGAACATTAGAATTGGTAGAAAAAGGAGTTCCTGTATTTGTAGTTAAGGGTGAGGATGAATATCGTGCTCAGGATACAAGAGTTGAGAACTTCTTAAAGAAAATCGGTCATGAGGATGCAGTTATTATTGATCTTGCAGAGTTTGCACTGGATGGAGTGGATAAAGAATTCAGACCAATTTATTCGCCAATGATCACAACAGCGCTTTTAACAGATAGAATGGCAAGTTATTATGAAACATATACAAAGCATAATCTTGCATATCGCCGTTATTATCGTCAGTTTGAATATTAGAATATATAGAGGTTGTCTAACACTGGGGACGGGAAAATTTCCCGTCCCCCCTTCCTATAATAAAGAATCAGGAGGAGGCAGAAATGAACACACAAAAAATGGAATTAGCGGCAATGAACTGTCATCACAGATTTTATGAACTGGAAGATTTCTTTGCCAGTGCTAAGAAAAATGGATATAAATATGTTGAAATCTGGACAGGTCCCCAGCATTATTTTATGGATCATAATGGATATGAAAGTGTAGAAAAATTAAAAAAATTAGAAGAAAAATATGGGATCAAAGTAATCGGTATCTGTCCGGAACAGACCAATCCCAAACCTAATAATATGGCTGCAAAAGATTTAAAAATGCAGGAGAGGGTTTTAAAATATTTTAAAAATGCAATTGATGTAGCATGTCAAATAAAAGCCAATCAGGTAGTAGTTACCAGTGGTTGGGGATTCTTAAGTGAAAATGTGGAAGAGGCATATAAGAGAAGCATAATCATGTTAAGAAAGATTGCAGAATATGCAGAAGAAAAAAACATGAATTTAGCAATAGAAGCATTACAGCCGGAAGAATCTCTTATTGCCAATACTGCGTCAGAATTAAAGAGGCTTATTGACGATGTGGACAGACCGGCATTGAAGGTGTGCCTTGATACAGGGGCAATGGCAAGGGCAAAGGATACAATACAGACATATTTTGATGTGTTTGGAGATAACGTGATTCATGCACATTTCGTGGATGTGGATATGGAAAAAGAGACCACACATCTTGCATGGGGAGATGGTAAAAGAAATATGTCAGAGGACATTAAGGTATTTATGGAAAATAATTATTGTGGTATCTTGTCAGTAGAATGTGTTAATGGTAAGTATTTTGAAAAGCCGCAGGAGGCAGATAAAAAATCGATGGATGTTTATGATGCAATCAGATAAAGAATGATTTTTGAAATTTGACAGAGAATAATTGTTTGTTTCCCTTGTTCTTTCCTTATGGGACTGTTACAAGGGAAACATTTTTATATAATAAGAAATCCCTTTGCAGAATTATACAAAGTGTATATTTTCAGGGGAAAATAATTGAAAAAATAGAAAAAATTACCAGAGCATATAGCAAAGAAAAACGTTTTTAATTAAAGTTGCATAAAAAATATTAAAGAATTATGAAAAAAGTATAAAAAAGTACTTGCATATCATAAAGAAAACTGGTATAGTAAATTTATCAAGTGGAATACATAATGAACCACAGGGTGCACACTGTATGCATAGTATTTTGCTTTGACTCGTAATTATACATAATGAGAAAAAATAAACAGCCATTGGCTAAAAAATATGGAAGAAAGGGAGAAAGAAAATGTCAGAGGTTTTAGAAAAGGTAGTATTACCAAAATTCGATGCTGAAAAATATTTATCAGAGGGCGAAAAGATTTATGCACAGCGTGAGGAAGTTGAAGCGGTTGCTGATAAAGTTTGGAATGAGGGATTTAAAAATATTATTCTTTTAGGAATCGGCGGAACTGAATTTGAATTAGGACCAATTGAGTATCAGGTAAAAAAATATAGTGATATTGATATAGAATTGGTGAATGCGGCGGATGCAAATACAGTTCATCCTAAGAAATTAACAAAGGATACGCTTGTTATTACAGCTAGTGCCAGTGGAGACACAGTTGAGATTGTGGAAGCTGCTAAATGGATGGTTGAAGCGGGAGCACATATTGTAGCATTTACAAAAAAAGAAGGTAAACTTGGACAGATAGCCCAGACAGTTATCGAAGCGAACGTTACAACAGGAATGTGTGAATACTCATATGTACTGTTTGATATCCTTGCATTTAGAATTCTTTACAATAAGGGGGATTTCCCTAAATATAATGAATTTGCTGACGGATTAAAAGGGATATTTAAAAATCTGCTGGACATCAGAATTCAGTTTGATGACAGAGCAGAAGAAATCGCCAAGAAATATTACAATGCTCCATACAGTATTTTCTGTGGAAGCGGTTCAGCATGGGGAGAAACAATTCTTTTTGCAATGTGTATCTTGGAAGAAATGCAGTGGGTTAGAACACGACCGGTTACATCGGCTCAGTTCTTTCATGGAACATTAGAATTGGTAGAAAAAGGAGTTCCTGTATTTGTAATTAAGGGCGAAGATGAATATCGTGCACAGGATACAAGAGTAGAAAGATTTTTAAAGACTATCGGTCATGAAGATTCTGTTGTGATTGACCTGGCAGAATTTGCATTAGATGGAATTGAAAATGAATTTAGACCAATTGTGTCCCCAATGATTGTAACAGCGCTTCTTACAGACAGAATGGCAAGTTTTTATGAGACATATACAAAACATAACTTAAAGTATCGTCGTTACTATCGTCAGTTTGAATATTAAAATACGATACTTCCGGAAAGGAGGAAACATATGATTAAATTAGTTAGAGTTGATCATCGTTTATTGCACGGACAGGTAGCGTTTAGCTGGACGAACGGGGTTGGGGCTGACTGTATTTTGGTAGCAAGTGATATGGTTGTGAACGATGAGGTCTGGAAGACAACATTAAAACTAGGTAAACCTAGTGGAGTTAAACTTGTGATGAAAAATATGGAAGATTCCATAAGCGCAATTAACAGTGGAGTAACAGATAAGTACAAATTAATTATCGTTGTTCAGTCTATTAAGGAAGCTAAGCAGCTTGC
>JAUUNJ010000084.1 GCA_030844625.1 Roseburia sp.
AATACAGATAATTATAATCCTTTGGAAAAGTCGGCATATAAGTATTTTTCGTATGGGACGGATACGCTTATTTATAACAGGGATTATTTCTTTGCAAATCTGATTACGAATTTTGCAGTGAGTGACGACATTTTCTTAAAATGCCGTGATGATATGGAAAAATATGTGACAGAACAGTTGTTAAAGGGGAATAATAATACACATTTACGTGTTATTTATACAACAGTGCTTACGGATGATTTTATTGTGGGAGATATGATGGACAAGATGCCGGAAATTCTTCATACATATCAGATTAAAGTCGAAAATGACAATGTTAAATCAGTGGTAGTAAGCCATAAAGAAGTTGAAAATGTACAGACGGTCTCTATAGTAAATCATGTGGCATATGTGCAGCTTTATACAGAAGACCCGGTTATTATGTTTATGGACAACAGGGGAAGATTCTTGTCAAAGGTAGAATATGAGATTACGAAAATGTCGATCAATCAAAATATAACAAAAACCGGCTGTAATGCCATGACAAGCCTTTGCCAGATTGAGAAGATCATGAAAAATCCGGCGTCAAATCAGGGCAAAGTCCTTGAGTTAAAAAATGCGGCAGAAATGCCTCAATTAACAAGAACTTTCCAATTTAAGCTGAGAGAGTTTATTGTAGATTATTACTATAAAGGATTTGATCAGGGTGATCTTGATATATACATTTTACAGTTCAATATGTCTGAACTTTCAAAGCAATCCAGAAATAAGGTCATGGAAATCTTAATCCAAAGAAATTTAATGGAAATGGTTTATCCGTACATTGTAAAGTTTGGCTACCAAAATATCAGAGGAAATCTGTTAGAAAAACTCTGTATTCAGTTAGTAGAGAATGAGGAATTTGATGGAAATCAGATTCTCGTGGAAATGTGCGGTGACGTTTTCCGAAATGGCTGCAGAAACAGAAAGGTACTAAGTTTTCTGGGGAAATATTACGATTCAGGATCGCAGGAACTTTACCAGTTGTTCCTTGCTCAGCAGGCAAAAAATATAGAAGAAAATACACTGGCAGAACGACTTCTGGTTCAGTACATATTTGAGGGGAATACGGAAGATAAGATATACGATATTTATCAGGAGTACCTAAAGGGCTCAACCAATTCTAACATTAGAAAGGCGTTTTATACCTATGTAACATACAACTATTTTATAAAGAAAGTGCAATGCCCGGATATGGTGTGGGATATTCTGGAACAGGAATATGATAATGGTTTAAATACTCCGCTAATTTGTAAGATTGCTTTTATTGAGGTTATGTCAAAAAGAGAAAGCCTTACGGAACGTCAGATTAAGATTGCCCAGACATTGATGGAAGGTCTTGCAAAAAACAATGTAAATTTTGAATTTTACAAAAAGTTTAATAAATGGTTTAAGATTCCGTTCAATTTGGTTGACAAGACCATTATAGACTTTAGAACCAATCCAAAACACCGGGTGGATATTACCTACTACATTAAAACTCCAGAAGGTAGGACAAGTAAAGTTACGGAAGAAATGGGAAGTATTTATCAGGGCATATTTACAAAAGAGATTATTATGTTCTACGGTGAGGAAATAGACTATAGCATTACCGAATATTCGGACGAATATCCACATGGCAAAATTGTAGATAATTATTCTGTAAGAATTACTGAAAAAAATGTATACAATGATGAGAGCCGTTTTGGATTAATTAATGGAATGATGATTTGCAAGTCGCTGGGAAGAGAACAGGCAGCCAGAGAGATGATGCAGTCTTATGAACTTTGTAAGCAAGCAGGAAAAGAACTTTTTAAGCTGCTATAAAAATGAGAATCAAAAAGGTATAACCAGACATTAATAAATTTACTACAGATTTAGGAGGAGATAGTTTTGGGGAAGGGAGTAATTCTTGGAATAGATTTTTCCATGGACTTTACGCAGTTGGCATATCTGGATGATGAAGGAAATCCCCAGTCCATATGTGTAGGGACTGAAGATAACTTTATGATACCAACCGTTGTATGCTATAACAGCGAGTTAAAGGAATGGTCGGCAGGGGAAGAGGCAGTTAATAAAGGGAGATTAGAAAAAAGTCAGTTATACAAAGAACTGCCATCCATGTTGAATGGTGATGACAATGAAGAATTAACGAATATTATGTCGGCATATATGTCTTACTTATTAAAACTTGCCGTTAATTACTGTAATGGAAGGCTTATTAAAAATATTCTGATTACGGTGGATGATGTTACACCGGCAGTAATAGAAGGATTAACAAAAACTTTTGTGACTCTGGGATATGCAGAAGACGATATTAAGATTATAAGTCATTCAGAAAGTTTTGTTTATTATGTATTAAATCAGAATAAAGATATCTGGATTAATAATGTTTATTTTCTGAATTTTAACAGACATGGTTTTGTTGGAAGACGATTAAATGTGATCAAGGGGAAACCGCCTCATGTGGTTGATGTTTCTGTGGAAAATCTGGATGAACTAGTTTCCATGAAAATGTTAAAACAAAGTGCTGAGGCAGTGGATCAGATTCTGGCAGACCATATGGAAGAAAAATTAAAAAAGTATGTGGTATCAGGCATTTATCTGTCCGGTGAGGGCTTTTATACGGATGGCTGGGAGAAAACATTGTCGGTAATGTGCAGAAACAGAAGAGTATTTAAGGGAAATAATCTGATTGTCAAAGGTGCTGCATACGGTGCAAAAGAATTTTTCTATACACCATCTCTTGACCAGTATCTGATTTCCTGTAAAGGAAGAACAAGGGTTAAGGTCACTATGGCTGTAAAGCATAAGGAAAGAGAAAAATTTATTACATTATCAAATATTGGGGATTACTGGTATCAGGCACGCTCCAAGGCAGAATGTATTTTGGAAAATCCGGCAGAGGCAGTTTTTGAGATTCATGACATTATGAACCACAGAAATGAAACTTTTAAAATTGACCTTACAGGGTTTCCCACAAGACCCCCAAAGACCACACGTATTGAGATAAATTTTAAATATGTGTCAGAAAATAAGTTTGAGATTGAAATCAGGGATCTTGGATTTGGTGAATTTTTCAAGTCATCAGGTATGTCTGTGAAAAAGGAAATCACCATTGAATAATTTTGACAGAATAGATTAAGGTCAGTTTTGTAATCTGACGGACCCAAAAAGGAGACAGTATGAATGATATTGCATTGTGTACAATACACACTGAAAAACCTTATTATATAAAAGAAATTAATAAAAATATATATTCCATTGAAGAGCTGAGTTACTATTTATTTAATTATCTGTATTTAATAGATGATCAGTTTTTTAGTGATGCGTTAATTGATTATATTGAAAATGAATTGAAACAGACAACGATTGCTTCCGGTATCCGGCAGATTATTGCCAATAAAGGCGAGCTGGGAGAGAAGATATCCTTTTTAATAAAAAATTCCGGCTATTATACGGAAAGGGAAGCAGAAAAACTGGAAAATCATCTGGTAATGCTCAGCTCTAAGACAGCGGCGGAAAGAATTAAGGCGAAGGCAGATATTCTGATGGATACAGAAAAATACAATATGGCAATCAATTATTATAACAGCATCCTGAATAAGGCAATTAACAATGAACTTCCGGAACGGTTTTACGGAGATGTCTACAATAATCTGGGTGTTTCCTACGCGCGCCTTTTTGAGTATGAGCAGGCAGCAGCAGCTTTCCGGTGTGCTTACAGATTAAATAAGTCTGCTGAGTCATTGGAATCAATCATTATGTGTGATTTAATTACAGATAATGATAAGAGACTTAAGATTGATAAGGAAAAGTATGGTGTTACGGATACGGTAATTAATCGACTTCGCACAGAGATTATCAGACTGAAGGTTCATATCCAGTCCGAGTGGGACGTGAGCAGAGAAAGCGAGTATATGAAGCAATGTAAGAAAGAGTATATTGTGGAAATTAACAGTTAGGCAGATGAATATAAAAAGTTTGTGTCATCAATCATGTTTGTTGAATTTATTTATCTTCAGGTTGACAAAACTGTTTAAAATACTTATGATAATTTCATATATGTAAATGCGTTGAAGAAAAGGAGTAGCAGATAACCTTTTAAAGAGAGCAGGGGATGGTGGAAGCCTTGTAAAGCAGTGTCTGTGAAGGTAGTTTTGGAGCAGAAACAATGAAGAATAAAGAAGCTATGCGTGCAGAGAAGACTCTGGAAGCGGTTGGCATATTAAGATAAGAGAGAACAGTGAAGCATGAAAGAATGGCAGAGAAGTTTCATATTATCTTATTAAAATAGTAGTTGTTTCCGGTTCGTCCCCGTTAAAGGATAAGATAAGTGATAAGACAAAGGTGGTACCGCGGGACATCCGCCCTTTGACGGTACCGGCATAAGATACTAAGGAAAGCAGTCGTGCTGATATCGTAATGCATGGCTGTTTTCTTATGTGGCAATGAGCCGACAGGAGTACTTGTATTCTCAATTGGGGAATGTGACAATGACAAGCAGAAACGTTAAGTATGTTTTTGCCTGCTTATGAAAAAGCCTGCTGAAAATCGCTTAAAAAGGAGAAAAAGAAAATGAAAGAATTTGAAAAGAATTACAATCCGGCAGAAATTGAAGACAGATTGTACGACAAGTGGCAGGAAAAAAAATATTTCCACGCAGAAGTAGACAGAAGCAAGAAACCATTTACTATTGTTATGCCTCCTCCAAATATTACAGGGCAGTTACATATGGGACATGCCCTTGACAATACAATGCAGGATATCTTAATTCGTTTTAAGAGAATGCAGGGATATGAGGCATTGTGGCTTCCGGGAACAGATCATGCGTCTATTGCCACAGAGGCAAAGATTGTTGAAAAGATGAGAGAGGAAGGCATTTCCAAAGAAGATATCGGAAGAGAAAAATTCCTTGAGAGAGCATGGGACTGGAAGAAACAGTATGGTGGAAGAATTGTTTCACAGCTTAAGAAAATCGGTTCCTCCTGTGACTGGGACAGAGAGAGATTTACAATGGATGAAGGATGCTCTAAGGCTGTAAAGGAAGTTTTTGTAAATCTTTACAATAAAGGACAGATTTATCGTGGAGAGAGAATTATCAACTGGTGTCCTCACTGCCTCACATCCATTTCTGATGCTGAGGTAGAATATGAGGATCAGGCAGGAAAGTTCTGGCACTTGAGATACAAACTTTCCGATGGAAGCGGTTATGTTGAACTTGCAACAACAAGACCGGAAACATTGCTTGGCGATACAGCAATTGCCGTAAATCCGAACGATGACAGATACAAAGATATTATCGGAAAGACAGTTATCTTACCGTTAGTAGGACGAGAAATTCCTGTTGTTGCAGATGACTATGTAGGAATTGATTTTGGTACAGGTGTTGTTAAGATTACACCGGCACATGACCCGAACGATTTTGAAGTGGGGCTTAGACACAACCTTCCAATTATCAACGTTATGACAGATGATGCTAAGATTGTTGACGATTATCCAAAGTATGCGGGAATGGACAGATACGAGGCTAGAAAGGCTATTGTAGAAGATCTCGAGGCAGAGGGAGCGTTGGTTAAGATTGAAGACCATGCACACAACGTTGGAACATGTTACAGATGTCATACAACTATTGAGCCTAGAGTATCAAAGCAGTGGTTTGTTTCCATGAAACAATTAGCACAGCCTGCAATTGATGCTGTGAAAAAAGGTGAAACAAAATTTGTTCCAGGGTATTTTGACAAAACATATTTTCATTGGTTAGAGAATATTCGTGACTGGTGTATTTCAAGACAGTTATGGTGGGGACATCAGATTCCTGCATTCTATTGTGATGAATGTGGTGAAATGGTTGTAACAAAGGATGATCATGCCGTATGTCCGAAGTGCGGCAAGGAGATGAGACAGGACCCTGACACACTGGATACATGGTTCTCATCAGCTTTGTGGCCTTTCAGTACCCTTGGATGGCCTGACAAGACAGAAGAAATGGATTATTTCTATCCGACCAGTACTCTGGTAACAGGATATGATATTATTCCATTCTGGGTAATGAGAATGATGTTCTCAGGATTGGAGCATACAGGAGAGGTACCATTTGATACAGTTTTGATACATGGACTTGTTAGAGATTCACAGGGAAGAAAAATGAGTAAATCTCTTGGAAACGGTATTGATCCGTTGGAAGTTATTGACAAGTATGGCGCAGATGCCCTGAGATTTACGCTGATTACAGGTAATGCTCCGGGTAATGACATGCGTTTCTACTGGGAGAGAGTAGAGGCAAGCAGAAACTTTGCAAATAAAGTTTGGAATGCATCACGTTTTATTCAGATGAATATGCCAGAAGATGGAATTGATTTAAATAACAAACCGGAAAATATGAGCGATGCAGATAAATGGATTTTATCAAAAGTTAACACATTGGCAAAAGATGTGACAGAAAATCTTGATAAATATGAGTTAGGTATTGCAGCTGACAAAATTTATGAGTTTATTTGGGAAGAATTTTGTGATTGGTATATTGAAATGGTTAAGCCAAGATTGTACAATGATAGTGATAGTACAAAACAGGCTGCTTTATGGACATTGAAGAAAGTATTAATTGACTCATTAAAGCTTCTTCATCCATACATGCCATTTATCACAGAAGAAATTTTCTGCAACTTACAGGAAGATGAGGAATCCATTATGATTTCTAAGTGGCCTGAGTATGCAGAAGAATATAATTTTGCAGAAGAGGAAGCAGCAGTTGAGACAATCAAAGAAGCTGTTCGTTCTATTAGAAATATTCGTTCAGAAATGAATGTTGCGCCAAGCAAGAAGGCAAAGGTGTTTGTGGTATCTGAAGACGAAGGAATCAGAAGTGTATTTGAAAAGGGTAATGTATTCTTTGCAACACTTGGTTATGCCAGTGATGTTATCATTCAGTCGGATAAGACAGGGATTGAAGATGACGCAGTATCTGTAGTGATCCCAAAGGCAACAATCTATATGCCGTTTGCAGAGCTTGTTGATATTTCAAAAGAGATTGAACGTCTTCATAAAGAAGAAGAGAAACTGACAAAAGAATTGGCAAGAGTTAATGGAATGCTTAATAATCCAAACTTTGTTAATAAAGCACCAGAAAAGAAGATTAATGAAGAAAAAGAAAAGAAAGCAAAGTACGAACAAATGATGACACAGGTAAGAGAGCAGTTGTCTCATTTAGAAAAGTAGAGAAATTTAATTGCTGGTTTACAGTTTATTTACCAGTGTAAGATATAATATAGATATAACACTGGTGAGAAAATGTAAAAGGAGGAATTTATATGATTAATTTCGAAGAAGAAATAAACAAATTTCATCCAAGCCTTGAAATTGAGGAGGCAGAAGATGCTATCTACAACAACAATATATCAGATATTACTGATATTATGATAGAGATGGTAAGTGAACTGAAAGGCGAAGAGTAAAAAGGCAAAGGATGGATAAATAAATGATATGCTATAATTGTGGTAATGTTCTGACCAACAGTGACTACTGCAGTCATTGTGGTATGGACGTAAGTGTATACAAAAGAATCGTTAAGTTATCGAATACCTACTACAATGCCGGTCTTACAAAAGCGAAGAACAGAGATTTGTCAGGAGCAGCTGACACTCTAAGACGGAGCGTAAAATTAAACAAGAGAAACATAGATGCAAGAAATCTTTTGGGACTTGTTTATTTTGAGATGGGTGAGACGGTTCAGGCGTTTTCCGAGTGGGTAATGAGCACAAATATTCAGCCGGACAACAATCCGGCTGACAGATATCTTGTTGCCATTCAACAGGAAAAGGGTAAGGTCAATGATTTGAACCATACCATTAAAAAGTTTAACATTGCCCTAGAGTATGCTAAGAATGGGACAGATGACATGGCGATTATACAGTTGAAAAAGGTTCTGAATCAGAATCCCAATCTCATCAAGGGATATCAACTGTTATGTCTTCTTTATACGAAAAATGGTCAATATGAAAGAGCAAAGAGAACGATAAAGAAGTCAATGAAAATTGATAAATGTAATCCGCTAAGTATCAGATACTTAAGAGAGATTAATAATTATCTGGAGGATGAGAAGAAGAATGATCCGGATAAGAGGATGGAGAGAAGAAGAAGTCTTCGTGGTGTAATGGTAGACAGACCTTATTTAAGCGGTAATGATGTAATTATTCCCCAGAATAACTTTAAGGAAGCCATTACCGGAGCTCAAAGTATTCTTCATATCATAATCGGGCTTCTGCTGGGAGCTGCATTGGTCTATTTTATTGTAACGCCGGCGCGAATGTCCAATGCTACGGAGAAAATTAACGAAATTAAAGTAGAGTATGATCAGAAGATTGCGATAAAGAATTCTACCATATCCGAACTACAGAACCAGATAGATACTTTAGAGAAGGAAAATGAAAAACTAAAATCAGATCTGGCACAGTATACAGATACGGATAATACAATTGCATCGAATTACAGCAATTTATTAGAGGCAGTGCAGTACTATCTCAATGAAAATTATGATGAGAGCGCCAAGGCTCTTGAAAAGGTAGATGATAATCTTAAGATGGACTCAAAAGCATTTGATAATGTTTATACAAAATTAAGTAATAAGTTGTCTACTAAAGTAGCAGAAAATGCTTTTAACGATGGAATGGATGCGTATAGTGCAGGGAATTATGATGAAGCAATTACCCAGTTCAGCAAGTGTATTAAGTCAAACAAGAATAATGCGGAGGCAGTTTACTATCTGGCATATGCTTACGAACGCAAGGGGGATAATGAAAATGCCCAGAAATACTTTAAGAAGATTGTAGATGATTTTCCGGATTCAGATTATGCAGAGCAGGCAAAAAATAAGCTGCCTGATGATACAGATGGAGATACTGGAGAATAATAAATTTATAAATTTACGAAAGAGAAGGACTCAGGTTCTTCTCTTTTGTCGTCTAAAGGGGGAGTAAAATGGAAGTATTATATGAAGTAAGAGGTGAAAATCTTTTAATATATTTACCGGAGGAACTAGATCATCACAATGCAAAAATAATAACAGAACAGTCTGACTGGTATATCGTATCCAATCAGATAAAAAATATTATTTTTAATT
>JAUUNJ010000085.1 GCA_030844625.1 Roseburia sp.
CATTATTGAAGGGTCGTCTATAGTGGGACAGAAAGAAGGGGAAGGTCCTCTGGGAAAAGTTTTTGATGTAGTGGAACAGGATCCGATGCTTGGAAGAGAGACTTGGGAGGAGGCGGAAAGCCTTCTTCAAAAAGAAGCAATACAAAAGGTGCTTTTTAAGTCAAATATGAATAAAGAAGATATCAGATATATTTTTGCAGGTGATTTGCTGGGACAGTTGATTGCTACAACCTTTGGAATACTGGATTTTGAAATTCCGTTTTTCGGATTATATGGAGCCTGCTCGACGATTGGGGAAGCACTGAGTCTGGCGGCAATAACGGTGGAGGCAGGAAATGCGGATCATGTTATAGCCATAGCATCCAGTCATTTTGCCAGTGCAGAAAAACAATTTCGATTCCCTCTTGCATATGGAAACCAGAGACCATATTCTGCCACATGGACTGTGACAGGATGTGGAGCGGTCATTGTGGGAACAAAAAGAGGATTTGCAAAAATAACCGGAATTACCACAGGTAAGATTGTAGATTATGGTGTTAAAGATGCACAAAATATGGGTGCATGTATGGCGCCGGCAGCAGCAGATGTGATTTACAGACATTTTCAGGATTTTAATTCTACACCACAGGACTATGATAAGATTATTACAGGAGATTTGGGAATTGTAGGAAAAACAATTTTGTTTGATCTGTTAAAGGAAAAGGGATATGATATTTCCGGGGTTCACATGGATTGCGGAATTGAAATGTTTGATGCAGGAAGTCAGGATACTCATGCCGGAGGAAGCGGATGCGGATGTGCGGCAACAGTACTTGCCGGATATGTATTTAAGCAGTTAAAGAAAAAAGCATTAAAAAAAGTTCTGTTTATACCCACAGGAGCATTGATGTCACCGGTAAGTTTTAATGAGGGAAACAGTGTTCCCGGCATAGCTCATTGTGTGATGATCGAGGCAAATTAGGGAAGTGTAAGCAGTGAAGAATGAATAGTGAACAGTGAGGAGTAAAGAGAGGAAAAATTATGAGTTTTGTGAAAGCTTTTTTAGTTGGAGGAGCAATTTGTGCCATTGTACAGATTTTTATTGATAAAACAAAAGTGACGCCAGGGAGAATTATGGTTTGTCTTGTCTGTTTAGGAACATTGCTTGGGGCAATTGGTTTGTATGAACCTTTTGCAAAGTGGGCAGGATGTGGTGCCACAGTTCCTTTGCTGGGATTTGGTAATAATTTGTGGAAAGGTATGAAGGAGGCAATAAATGAATCCGGGGCGCTGGGGTTGTTTAAAGGTGGATTTACTTCCAGCGCAGTGGGTATATCGGGAGCGTTAATTTTTGGATATTTGGCATCTCACATATTTAAGTCAAAAATGCAGTAATCGGTATTTTTTATGGCAGATAAACCGAATAAAAGGTGGAAAATGGGAAACTGAGTCCGGAAGTTTCCTATTTTCTGCGCGTACTTAAGAAAGTTAAGTATTTTAGAATAATGCCTTACAAAATTAAGTTTAAAAGCGGAAAAGGTTGATAATATTAACAATTTATAATATAATTTTCTTTAGTGTGCTAAAGTGATACGACTGATAAAAATTATACATAACTTATGTATATTTTAGTACATGAGATTAAGAAAAATATATTTAAGGAGGGCTACAAAATGTCATATGTAGACGAGGTTTTGGCTAAGGTAAAGGCTAAGAATGCCAGCGAGCCGGAATTTTTGCAGGCAGTAGAAGAGGTTCTTGATTCATTAAGACCTGTAATTGATGCCAATGAAGAAAAATTTAGAAAGGAAGCATTGCTTGAAAGAATCTGCGAACCGGAAAGACAGTTTAAGTTCCGAGTACCTTGGGTAGATGATAAGGGACAGGTACAGGTTAACACAGGTTACAGAGTACAGTTTAATTCAGCAATAGGACCTTATAAGGGTGGTTTAAGACTTCATCCATCTGTAAATCTTGGTATAATCAAATTCTTAGGTTTTGAACAGATTTTCAAGAATTCACTGACAGGACTTCCAATTGGTGGTGGTAAAGGTGGTTCTGATTTCGATCCTAAGGGTAAATCTGATAGAGAAGTTATGGCATTCTGCCAGAGTTTTATGACAGAACTTTGCAAGTATATTGGTGCTGACACTGACGTTCCAGCCGGTGATATCGGAACAGGTGCAAGAGAAATCGGTTATATGTTCGGACAGTACAAGAGAATTCGTGGTTTATATGAAGGTGTTCTTACAGGAAAAGGTCTTACATATGGTGGCTCACTTGCCAGAACGGAGGCTACAGGTTACGGATTACTTTACATTACAGAAGAATTAATGAAAGATCATGGCGAATCAATGGAAGGCAAGACTTGTGTTGTTTCAGGTGCAGGTAATGTTGCTATCTATGCAATTCAGAAAGCACATCAGATGGGTGCTAAGTGCGTAACATGTTCAGATTCAACAGGATGGATTTATGATCCGGAAGGAATTGATGTTGAACTCTTAAAAGAAATTAAAGAAGTTAAGAGAGCAAGACTTACAGAATACGCAGAAGCAAGATCTTCAGCAGAATATCATGAAGGACGTGGAGTATGGCAGATTCCTTGTGATATTGCTCTTCCATGTGCTACACAGAATGAACTACTGATTGATGATGCTAAGCAGTTAGTAGCGAACGGATGTAAGGCAGTTTGTGAAGGCGCTAACATGCCTACAACAATTGATGCAACAGAATACTTACAGGAGAATGGCGTATGGTTCATCGGTGGTAAGGCTTCCAATGCAGGTGGTGTTGCTACATCAGCTCTTGAAATGTCACAGAACAGCGAAAGACTTGCATGGACATTCGAAGAAGTTGACGGTAAGTTAAAGGACATCATGGTTAATATTTATCATAACATTGATGATGCGGCTAAGAGATATGGAATGGAAGGTAACTATGTAGCAGGTGCTAACATTGCCGGATTTGAAAAGGTAGCAGATGCAATGACAGCTCAGGGTGTTGTTTAATTTAAGCGGAATCAAAGTACAATATTAAATATTGACGATTAAAATAAAAAGATACAGTCTGATGAGAGAATTATCTCTGTCAGGCTGTATTTTTATCTGATAATTAAAAAAACAAAGCCTACGGTTCAAAATAATTTGAACCGTAGGCTTTTCTTAATCATCTTTACCTGTTGA
The DNA here is from genome assembly GCA_030844625.1 of Roseburia sp. Classification (GTDB taxonomy): domain Bacteria; phylum Bacillota; class Clostridia; order Lachnospirales; family Lachnospiraceae; genus Eubacterium_G. Next base: position 3,162 of record JAUUNJ010000085.1, read on the forward strand.
TTTTTTTGCTGTTTCTTTCGAATTATCTTTGTTAGTTTGATCTGCTGTGGTCGCTTTATTTTTGGATGTTGAAGTCTCATTATTTTGCTTATTCGTATCTGATTTCTTTGTTGTAGTTTCTGTACTCTTGTTATAATTTTTACTGGAATAAGAAGAGTAACCTGAGTGATAACTACATTTATCCGGTTGTGTTCCTTTTGCAAAATATTCAGACCGTGTGCTAGGACAAACGCCGCTGATTGCAACTTTTCCGGAAGAAGTGCAGATACTATATTTTTTTACGTCCTCGCTTAACTCGAATTTTTTGGCTTTATATTTTTTTACTGTGTTGATCTGGTTCATGATTTTTGCCCAGAGTCTTTCGTGATATCCCTGATCACCTGATAATGTTTTATTTTCATCATATCCGGTCCAGATGGAAGCTGTAAGATATGGTGTGTATCCGCAGAACCACAGGTCATAATTACTGGAAGTAGTACCTGTTTTTCCGGAAAGGGGCATATTGCCATCTAATTTACCAGCAACCCATGTACCCTCTGTAATAACACTTGTCATACCCTGTGTCAGTAAACAGGCTGTAGAAGATTTCAGAACAGGGTGGGATTCCGGTGTTGTATTATCAAGAATTACACGACCGTTACTGTCAATTACCTGAGAATAAAATGCCGGTTTTGTATAATTCCCCAGATTGGCAATGGTCGCATAGGCGGCAGTCATTTCCAAATTGGTAACGCCGTCTGTGATACCGCCCAGAGCCAAAGCCTGCTGAATATCAGACGTGACAGAACCGTCATTCTCAACTCTGTTATCAACTAATGTAGTAATTCCAAGTTTGCAAAGATAATCATAACCAAGCTGTGGGGTGATTTCAGTCAGTGTTTTAACAGCACAAATATTCATCGAATCCGCGATGGCTTTTCGGACCGTTACTGTACCCCGATAACCACTGTACCAGTTCTTAACAGCCCGTCCATTGGAATAGCTGTATGGCTCATCTACAATTGTTGTAGCCAGAGTATACCCCATTGTGTCAATTGCCGGTGCGTAGGTTGACAAAATCTTAAAGGTAGAACCCGGCTGACGGGTTGAACCGGTTGCCCTGTCTAAAGAGAGACTGACATTCTTTTTTCCTCTTCCGCCTACAATTGCCTTAACATATCCTGTGCTCTGGTCCATTACAGTAAAGGAAACCTGTGGCTGTGGTGTATAGTAAAGGGTTTCATATTCTGAATAACCATCTTCTTCTTTAATACCTTTTTTATAATATTTTTCTTTTAAATGTTTCTTATATTCTTTAACACATTGTTTCGCATATTCTTTTGAAGAAAATAATAGTTTGAAACTGCTTTCTCCCAGAACGGATTTGTGATAATTAATGATATCACTTTCATCATAATTATCGACGGAACCATCCGGATTTCCCACTGACCATGCCCAGTTAATAGAGTAGGTAATAGGATAAGGATAATTAGCAGAATCTGATAATTCTTTATCGCAGATTTTCTGAATTTCAGAATCCTGTGTGGCGTAAATTTTCAGACCGCCGCTGTATACGGCATTATATGCCTGAGTATAAGTATAACCCTTTAATTCTTGCAGATCGTCCATAACCTGATTTACAACTTCATCCACAAAATATGAATATACATTGTCATTGCTCTTTGTAAGCTTTGTATTAACTTTTTGAATGCGGGCATAAACATTATCTTCCATAGCTTCATCAAATTGAGCCTGTGTAATATGGCCTGCATCCTTCATGTTGGTAAGAACTTTTTTTCGCCTTTTGGCGTTTTCATCCGGATTTGAAATCGGGTTATAGAGAGAAGGATTCTGGGTAATTGCAGCGATAACACCGGCTTCTGAAATTGTAATATCCTTAACGTCCTTATTAAAATATCTAAGAGATGCTGCCTGAACTCCAAGGGTGTTTGAACCCAAATTAATCGTATTCAAATAGGTTTCCAGAATGGTATCCTTGGAGGTGACTTTTTCAAGCTGTATGGCAAGGTACTGTTCCTGAAGTTTTCTCTTAAAAGATGAAGTAAGAGAAGATTCCTCTGTCCAATCAGTAAATACATTATTTTTCAGGACCTGCTGGGTAAGGGTGCTGGCCCCCTCAGAAGGGTTCAGTGTTTTGAGCGCTACAAATGCAGCACGTCCGATACCCTGAATGTCAATGCCGTTGTGATCATAGAATCGGGCATCCTCCGTATCAATAAATGCCCAGCGTAAATGTTCCGGAACCTGATCAAGTGAAACTTTGATACGGTTGGAACCGGATGTAATAAGCTTGGCAATCTGTTTGTTGTTGGAGTCATAGACTGTAGTGGAATATGAAGACGGAACAATAGATACATCATCTATGGATGGTGCACTTTTAATGATTCCATGAACAACTCCTAAAACCAGAAATCCTCCTGTGAGAACTGTCAGTAAAATAATATATAAAAATATTTTCAATACTGAAACCAAAGATTTAGACGCGATTTTCTTGTTCACTGATACAAGATCTTTTTGTTTTTCCATGGTTTCTCTATATCCAAAATTCATTTGTAAACCTCCTATTCCGTTCAATTATAACAAAAGCACAGGATTAAATAAAGCAAAAAAAGCCTATGACAAAAAAAGTTCACATTTATAATAAGAAGAATGTTGAAAAAAAAGGAAAAATAAAGCGTGAAAGCAGGAGAAATCCTGCGGATTTTAGGAGGGAAAGGGAGTTGGAATAAGCAGGAAACTATGATATATTTATAAGCGGAATATTAACCGATGATTAAGAGGTATTGTATGGAAGAATATTATGTTGTGGAATCTGCTGGAACAGGGGAAATCGTAGAAAAAAAATCCAGATTTATTTCCCATGTTATTCCGGTGGATTCAGAACAGCAGGCTTTAGAGAATATAGAAAAAATAAAGAAAAAGTATTGGGATGCAAGACATAACTGCTTTGCATTTGTCATAGGAAAGAACAATGAAATACAGCGTTTCAGTGATGATGGTGAACCTCAGGGAACAGCAGGAAAGCCTATACTTGAAGTACTTACCACAAAAAATGTGCATAATACACTGATTGTAGTAACAAGGTATTTCGGGGGTACTTTGCTTGGAACAGGAGGGCTTGTGAGAGCTTATGGACAGGCATCAAAAGCAGGACTTGATAATGCACAGGTTCAAAAGGTGTGTCCCGGAATAAAAATGGAGTTAATTGCAGATTACAACAGCATAGGAAAAATAAAATATATAATGGGACAGATGGAGATTGCAGCGGAAGATGAGCAGTATGCTGAGAATGTAATTATTACTGTAACCATGAAATCATCTGTCTGTCAGGAGTTTTCCAAAAAGATAACAGACGCAACAAACGGCAAAACGGTTTTTCAAAATAAAATAGATGTAGATTATAAAGAAAACGTATAAATATTAATGGTGTTGAAAAATATTTTCAATGTGGTAAAATGCCTAAGGATATAAAGAGGAAAATTTCTAAACGATTAAGAACGCCGCAGGCGGAATGGAGATTAAAATGATTAGAGAAAACGTAAGAAATATTGCCATAATTGCCCATGTAGACCATGGCAAGACAACTTTAGTAGATGAATTATTAAAACAGAGCGGTGTTTTCCGTGAGAATCAGGAAGTTGCCGAAAGAGTAATGGATTCTAATGACATTGAAAGAGAAAGAGGTATCACGATTCTTTCCAAGAATACTGCAGTTACTTATAAAGATACAAAAATTAACATTATTGATACTCCGGGACATGCTGATTTTGGCGGGGAGGTTGAGCGTGTACTTAAGATGGTTAACGGTGTTGTGCTCGTAGTCGATGCATTTGAGGGTGCGATGCCACAGACAAGATTTGTTTTAAAAAAAGCATTGGAATTAAGTCTGCCTGTTATTGTCTGCATCAATAAAATTGACAGACCGGAGGCAAGGCCCGATGAAGTGATTGACGAAGTTCTTGAATTATTTATTGAATTGGATGCCAATGAGGATCAATTGGAGTGCCCATTTGTTTTTGCGTCAGCAAAACAGGGATTTGCCACAATGGACTTAGAGGAAGCCTCAGAAGACATGAAACCGCTGTTTGAGACAATTATTGATTATATTCCGGCACCGGAAGGAGATCCGGAAGCAGATACACAGGTGCTGATCAGTACAATTGACTATAATGATTATGTGGGACGTATTGGTGTAGGAAAAATAGATAATGGTACGCTGAAAGTTAATCAGGATGCTGTTCTAGTGAACCATCACGAACCGGATAAGCAGAAAAAAGTAAAAATCAGCAAGCTTTATGAGTTTGACGGATTAAATAAAGTGGAAGTGAATGAGGCAACTGTGGGAGCCATTGTTGCCATTTCGGGTATTGCAGATATTCATATTGGAGATACCATCTGTTCCATGGATAACCCACAGCCAATTCCGTTCCAGAAAATTTCGGAGCCAACAATCTCCATGAATTTTATGGTCAATGACAGTCCGCTGGCAGGACAGGAAGGGAAATTTGTCACGTCACGTCACCTTCGTGAAAGACTTTTCCGTGAACTTAACACAGATGTAAGTTTGAGAGTAGAAGAGACAGAGGACATGGATGCCTTTAAGGTTTCCGGTCGTGGAGAACTTCATCTTTCTGTTCTGATTGAGAATATGAGAAGAGAAGGCTATGAGTTTGCAGTAAGCAAAGCAGAGGTAATTTATAAAGAAGATGAACGGGGCAAGAAATTAGAGCCGATGGAAATCTGTTATATTGATGTACCCGATGAATTTTCCGGTGCGATTATTGAAAAATTAAGTAACCGTAAGGGTGAACTTCAGGGAATGGCACCTACACAGGGCGGTTATACAAGAATGGAATTTGCAATTCCGTCAAGAGGTCTTATCGGTTACAGAGGTCAGTTCATGACTGATACAAAAGGTAACGGAATCATGAATACGGTATTTGACGACTATGGTCCTTATAAAGGAGAAATCCAGTATAGAAAACAGGGATCGCTCATTGCTTTTGAGGCAGGTGAGGCAATCACATATGGATTGTTTAATGCACAGGAAAGAGGAACCTTGTTTATCGGACCTGGGGAAAAGGTATACTCGGGAATGATTGTTGGTCAGACCGGAAGAGCAGAAGATATCGAAATTAACGTATGTAAGACAAAGCATCTTTCCAATACAAGAACATCCAGTTCCGATGAAGCATTAAGATTGGTGCCAAAGAAAGTATTAAGTCTGGAACAGGCATTGGAATTTATTGACACAGATGAGCTTTTGGAGATAACTCCTGAGAATCTTCGAATCAGAAAGAAGATATTAGACCCGACGCTTAGAAAGAGAGCAAACATCAGAAAAAATAACCAGTAGGATTTGTATAAGAACGAATATGTAAGGAATCAGAAAAGGAAACAAGCCTCTTAATTTTAAGAAGTATTGTTTCTTTTTTTGTATATAGAAAATTTAATATAGCAATTACTAAAAAATATCTTGAAAATGTGAATACAAATGTTATACTGAAATTAAATTAGTGAACGGATTAAAATGGGGGATTATAAATAAAATACTAGTTTATGAAAAATATAGTTATTAAATCTCCTGTTGCGTAAGTAGCAGGAGATTTTTGTATATGTACGTAGGTATCAATCTTTCCGATGGGTAATAATTGTCATAATGAATGAGAAGGTTTGGGGCTCAATTTAACAAAACTTTAAGTAAGAAAAATTTTTTCGTTAAAATAAAAACATTGGAGGTGAATTAAAAATAAGAATATAAAAATATTTTAAGGTTATTCCGAAATCCGGAAAAGATGCAATCCAGACAAGTTACGTACAGTAAAAAATCACAGAATCTAATAGATGTATTAGAGATATTACAGTTTATACAGAGTTAATA
>JAUUNJ010000086.1 GCA_030844625.1 Roseburia sp.
TGGGAAACCAGAGATGTGAATCAGGTGGAACCTCTTGCTGAAATTGCTACAGATAAGGTCAGTGAGGAAGAAGCGGCAACCACAGAGCCGGATACAAAACCGGTGACAACCAATCCACCTGCAACAGAAAAGCCAACAACCAAACCGGCTGCAACAACACCGCCTGCCACGACTCCAACTACAACAAAAGCCCCGACAACAAGCGTTCAGCCTTGGGGAAAAAACAGTAAGGGACAGTTTGTTAATGGAAATAAAAAAGTAATTGCAGGCGCTACAATGAAAGGCATTGATGTAAGTAAATGGAATGGAAAAATTGACTGGAGTAAGGTAGCAAAGTCAGATGTAGATTATGCAATTATACGTTGTGGTTACGGCGATGATCTGAAATCACAGGATGATTCGTATTGGGCTGCAAATGTAGCAGGGTGCGAAAAGTACAATATTCCATATGGTGTTTATATTTATTCCTATGCTACCACCGTAAAGCAGGCAAAAAGCGAAGCTGCCCATGTTCTGAGACTTGTCAAAGGGCACACACTTAATTTCCCAATATATTTAGATATGGAAGATAAAGTTCAGGCAAGCTTATCAAAAAGCAAAAGAGAAACAATTGCCAATACATTTTTAAGTGCCATAAAGACGGCAGGCTACGAGTGTGGTATATATGCCAACCTGAATTGGTGGAATAATTATCTGCCTGCTAGTCTGGCAGAGAAAACTTCGTGGAAATGGGTTGCCCAGTATAATGACAATGCATGTACATATAATGGAACTTATCAGATGTGGCAGAGTACTTCGGATGGCAAAGTGGATGGAATTAGTGGTAGAGTAGATATAAATTTCTGGTTTGGACCTGTCAGAACAAGGCTTTATAATATACAGAGTTCAAACAAGGTTGTAACTTCAAAGCCTGTAACAGCACCAAAAAGAGTAACAATGAAATCTGTCAAGAAGGCAAAAAAGAAAGCAACGGTTAAGTGGAAGAAGATATCAGGAGTCAAAGGATATCAGATTCAGTACTCTACATCAAAGAAGTTTACAAAGAAGACAACAAAGAGTAAAACAACAACAAAAACCAGTATTACAATAAAAAAACTGAAATCAAAAAAGACGTATTATTTCAGGGTAAGAGCGTATAAAAAGAATGCAGCAAAGCAGAAAGTTTATTCTAAAAAATGGAGTAAAGTGAAAAAAGCAAAAATAAAATAATCAAAAAATCCTATCGTGTCATTTTGGTCAAGGACGAGATAGGATTTTTTGTTTTATTATAAATAAATTTAATTTGTGGAAAAGGTATTACCGTTAAAGTCCTTATGAAATTCATCGGACAGGGAATTCCCCATCAATGCCCAGTTAAAACTGTTAATTAATTTCACAGCATCAGGAACAGTGTGTTTTAACAGTTTATATAGATGCTTAGTTTCTTTGCGGCATTTTCTGTTGGCAGTGGGTTGGATTACGTGCCCGTTAAGCCGTTTGTGGTGTAATGTGGCATACATCAGCAAATCTATAAATGAACGTTTTAATATTCCCGGTGCCACAAAAAAGCGTTTAATAAACTTCATCCATTTTAAGGAAGAATAAATAGTGTTTACCGTCAGGGATTCATAAAAAGGAGACATGCTTTCGGCAGTGGCAGAGTCTGCGGGTACAAGTATATGGAGCGGATAGTATTCAGGAGCGAAGTCTTCCGAAGCAAGAATCATCTGATCCAGGTCACCTTCTATTTCTACATGTCCACAGCCGGTTTGTCCCATTGCTGCATTGATATAAGGATGACAGCCATTATCCAGCGCAAAGTGGCATATAAATCCTAAAATATAGCTGTATTGGCTGCTATCGGTACCGTATTCTTTGATTACATCTACTGCATGTTCCATAAAAGGAAAAACATCATGATGATGATAATACACTCCAATCTGATTTATTTTATTTTTAGAAAAAGCTTTATAAAAAAATAAAAAATCAGGTCCCTGTAAACCTATTCTAAAAGATCTGGGATATTTTTTAATGACAGCTTTCATGTCTGCTGGCAGTTTGGAAATGACAAATTTTCCAAATTTATTATGTGCATATAATGATGGCATGATGACCTCCTTAGTTTAATAATTATAGTTTATCATATATGTGAAAGATTATATAAAAATTTTTAAATTTATTTAAAATAAAGCTTTATGTACTATTGACACATAAGGATATCTGGATTATTATATTTACAAGCGAACAAATGTTCGGAGAATTTACGCTATGTTATAAAAAGAAAGGGCAGCCATGGAAATACAACAAAACATGAGTATATCGGAAAAGTTAAAGATTCTTACAGATGCTGCTAAGTATGATGTGGCGTGTACCAGCAGTGGAGTTGACCGGGGCAACAAAGGTCAGGGAATCGGTGATACTCATGCCTGTGGTATTTGTCATACATTTGCTTCGGATGGTAGATGCGTGTCATTACTTAAAATATTATTTACCAATGAATGTATTTTTGATTGTAAATATTGCATTAACCGAAAATCCAATGATGTACCCAGAGCATCCTTTACTCCGGATGAGGTTTGCAGTCTTACAATAGAATTTTATAGAAGAAATTACATTGAGGGATTGTTTTTGAGCTCCGGAATATTAAAGTCTCCGGATTTTACTATGGGTCTTATTTATGAAACAATTTGGAAACTTCGAAATGAATATCACTTTTTTGGTTATATACATGTTAAGGCAATACCGGGAGCATCACCGGAAATTATAGAAAAAGTTGGATTTTTAGCGGATAGAATGAGTGTAAATCTGGAACTTCCTACCCGAGAAGGGATGAAGCAGCTGGCACCAAACAAACATCATAAGAACATTATTAAGCCTATGAGGCAGATTCAGACAGGGATAGGTAATCTTATCCCGACGAACAAAGAGGGATATCAGTTGGTTACCCGTACTGGGAAGCAGTCTGTATCCAAGTTTGTTCCTGCAGGTCAGAGCACCCAGATGATTATCGGCGCCACACCGGAGACGGATTATCAGTTAATGTCGGTTACCGAATATATGTATCAGCAGTTTAAGATGAAGAGAGTCTTTTATTCTGCTTTTGTGAATGTGAATCACAATATAGATGCACCAGCACCGGTCGGTCCCAATCCATTGCTTCGGGAACACAGATTATATCAGGCAGACTGGCTGTTGAGGTACTATGGTTTTACAGTAAGTGAACTTTTAAATGAACAGCATCCTAATTTTAACGTAGTGTTAGATCCCAAGTGCGACTGGGCAGTGAAACATCTGGAGCAGTTTCCGGTGGAGATTATGAAAGCAGACTACTATACACTGCTGAGAGTTCCCGGAATCGGGGTAAAGTCTGCAAGAAGAATCACTTCTGCAAGAAGATATAGTGTATTGGATTTTCAAAGCCTTAAGAAGATGGGAGTTGTGTTAAAGAGGGCAGCTTATTTTATAACCTGTTGTGGTAAAACAATGTTTCCTCTAAAAATGAATCAGGATTATATTGCAAGAGCATTGGCTGACACTGACCGCAGACAGGCTTATGCCATAGAAAATGATACAACCTATAAACAGATGACTTTAATGGATTTAGGGGTGAAGGCATGAATGTAACATTAGTTTGTGAGGAATCCTTTGAGGGAATTATGACAGCAGTATATGACGGATGGGTTTTGATGAATCAGGGACATCAGGTGAGTATTCATCCGGGAACCGGTTATACACCATCATTTTTCTCTGAGTTTATGACTATAGAGACAAATGTGAAAAAGGCAGAGAAGGTGGCAAAATCTATCCAAGTAAAGGTGTCTATGGAGGCGTATACTATGGTGTTCCGCGCATGCATGCATTATGCAGATGATAGGGCGGATGCAGTGTTCAATTTTTTGAAAGTGGCATACCCTGCAGGAGCCCGCGTGGTAAAAATGCTGGGGAATCCTGCAGTCATGAGGGTGACAGAATTGAGTCGAAAAGTAGCAAATGAGACACATATGTTTAAGGAATTTGTCAGGTTCACAGAATTAAAGGGAAATGTACTGTTCAGCAAAATTGAACCGAAATGCGATGTGTTACTTTTATTGTCATATCATTTTCAGCAACGCTTTCCAGAGGAAAAGTGGATTATATATGATACGAAACGAATTAAAGCATCTGTTCATCCTGTAAAAGGAGAATGTATACTGATTAAAGATCGGAATATGGAAGAACTCACCAAGGGCATGCAGAATGGGCAGGAATATGAAGCGTTATGGCAGGTATTTTTTGATACCATTGGTATAGAAGAGAGATACAATCCAAAATGCCAGCGCACAATGATGCCGTTATGGTATAGAAAAAATGCCACAGAATTTACGCGAAAGCAATGAGCCATGGGATTAAATCATTTACAAAATAAAGAAAAATAAAAATATTCTCTTATGTACTTTATTTTCAATCAGTGTTATACTATCGTAAGTGTAATATTTATTATACTTACGAAAATAATTGAATTAAAATGTTATTCAGGAGGAACTCATGAGTAAAGTTAAGAGAGTGTATGTGGAGAAGAAACAGCCATTTGCTGTTACCGCAAAAGAACTTACGGAGGATATTAAGGGATATCTTGAAATTGATACTTTAAAAGATGTCAGAGTACTTGTAAGATATGATGTCGAAAATCTTTCAGAAGACACTTACAAGAAAGCTCTTACTTCGGTGTTCTCTGAACCGCCAGTAGATGATGTTTATGAGGAAACATTTCCATATGATGCAGCGGATTCCAGAGTATTTAGTGTGGAATATTTACCGGGACAGTTTGACCAGAGAGCAGATTCAGCTGTTCAGTGCGTAAAATTTTTAAATGAAGATGAAGATCCCGTTATTAAAACAGCAACGACATATGTTCTTGAAGGTAATATTACAGACGAACAGTTTGAACAGATTAAGAACTATTGTATTAATCCTGTTGACTCCAGAGAAACAGGACTGGAAAAACCGGAAACATTAGTTACTGAATTTGATGAACCGGCAGATGTAATTATTTTTGATGGCTTTAAGGATATGGAAGAGACACCTCTTAAGGAACTTTACGATTCTCTTGGATTGGCAATGACCTTTAAGGATTTTTTGCATATACAGAATTATTATAAAAATGAAGAAAACAGAGACCCATCCATGACAGAAATAAGAGTACTTGATACGTACTGGTCAGATCATTGCCGTCATACTACATTCAATACAGAATTGACAGATGTGACATTTGATGATGGGTATTTTAGAGAGCCAATAGAGAAATCTTATGACAGCTATCTTGAAACAAGAAAAGATGTATTTGGGGAAAGAAAAGACAAGTTTGTGTGTCTTATGGATTTAGCCCTGATAGCCATGCGTAAGTTAAAGAAAGAAGGCAAGCTGGATGATCAGGAAAAATCTGATGAAATCAATGCCTGCAGTATCGTTGTCCCTGTAGAAGTAGATGGAGAGACAGAAGAATGGTTAGTGAACTTCAAGAATGAAACCCATAACCATCCAACAGAAATAGAACCTTTTGGTGGTGCTGCCACATGTTTAGGCGGAGCTATCAGAGACCCATTGTCAGGACGTACTTATGTATATCAGGCAATGCGTGTTACAGGTGCTGCTGATCCTACGAAGCCTATGAGTGAGACAATGCATGGCAAGCTTCCTCAGAAGAAATTGGTACAGGGAGCTGCTGATGGATATAGTTCCTATGGTAATCAGATTGGGCTGGCTACAGGATTGGTCAAGGAGATTTATCATCCTGATTATGTTGCAAAGAGAATGGAGATTGGTGCTGTAATGGGTGCGGCTCCTAGACGTGCTGTGCAGAGACTTACTTCTGATCCGGGCGATATTATTGTTTTACTTGGTGGTAGAACAGGACGTGATGGATGTGGTGGGGCTACAGGCTCGTCCAAGATTCATACAGAAGAGTCCATTGAAACATGCGGAGCAGAAGTTCAGAAAGGTAATGCACCTACAGAACGTAAGCTTCAGAGATTATTCCGAAGAGAAGAAGTCAGCCATATTATTAAAAAATGTAATGATTTTGGTGCCGGTGGTGTATCCGTCGCCATTGGTGAGCTGGCAGACGGATTGCACATAAACTTAGACAAAGTACCAAAGAAGTATGCAGGTCTTGACGGTACAGAAATTGCCATTTCTGAATCTCAGGAAAGAATGGCAGTTGTAGTAGATAAAAATGATGTGGAACAGTTCCTTAAATATGCCAATGAGGAAAATCTTGAGGCAACAGTGGTTGCAGAGGTGACAGAGGAACCAAGACTTGTATTGGAATGGAGAGGAAAGGAAATTGTAAACCTTTCAAGGGCTTTCCTTGATACCAATGGTGCCCATCAGGAGACAACAGTAGAAGTTGATATGCCGGATGAAAATAAAAACTTCTTTAAGAAGCCGGTTGTAAATAATGTAAAAGAAAAGTGGTTAGAAACACTTGCAGATTTAAATGTATGTTCCCAGAAAGGACTTGTTGAAAAGTTTGACGGTTCTATCGGTGCAGGGTCAGTATTCATGCCTCATGGTGGTAAGTATCAGATGACGGAGACTCAGACAATGGTGGCTAAACTTCCTGTACTGAAAGGTAATTGTGATACAGTAACAATGATGAGTTATGGATTTGACCCATATCTTTCAAGCTGGAGCCCATATCATGGCGCTATGTATGCAGTAGTTGATTCTATTGCAAAGGTTGTTGCATCGGGTGGTGATTATAAGAAGATTCGTATGACATATCAGGAATATTTCCGAAGAATGACGGAAGATCCTCGCCGTTGGAGTCAGCCGTTTGCAGCACTTCTCGGTTCTTATGATGCACAGATGGGATTTGGACTTCCTTCTATTGGTGGTAAGGATAGTATGTCAGGTACATTTAATGATATAGATGTTCCACCTACACTGGTATCATTTGCTGTTGATGTGGCTAAGGAAAAGGACATTATTACGCCGGAGTTTAAAGCGGCAGGCAATAAGATTGTTAAGTTTGAAATCAGTAGAGACCAGTATGATAAGCCTGTTTATGAAGAAATCATGAAACTGTATGATGAGATTCATAATATGATTCAGAAGGGTGTTATTATTTCTGCGTATGCAGTGGATGGAAAAGGTGTTATTCCGGCAGTAAGCAAGATGGCATTCGGTAATAAGATTGGTGTGAGTATCAGTGGCAGAATTCCGGGAAGTGACTTATTTGCACCGGGCTTTGGTGATATCGTTGCAGAAATTCCTGCGGATAAGCTGGATGATATTACTGCAAGCTATGTACTGATTGGTGAAACAAACGATAAGCAGACATTTGAATATGGATATGATGCTATTTCAATAGATGAAGCAATTAAGACTTGGGAAAAACCATTGGAAAAAGTATTTCCGACAAGAAGCCATAAAGATACATCTGTTCTTGATACTCCTGTTTATGATAAGGGCAGCATTTATGTATGTAAGAACAGAGTTGCAAAACCTACTGTATTTATTCCTGTATTCCCGGGAACAAACTGTGAATATGACAGCGCAAAGGCGTTTGAAAAAGCAGGCGCCAATGTAATTACAAAGGTGTTTAAAAATCTTACACCGGAAGATATCAGAGATTCTGTTAAGATTTTTGAAGATGCTATTTCCCAGGCACAGATTATTATGTTCCCAGGTGGATTTAGTGCCGGTGATGAGCCGGATGGTTCAGCCAAGTTCTTTGCAACAGCATTTAGAAATGCAAAGATTGAAGAGGCAGTTCATAAGCTTTTGAATGAAAGAGATGGGCTTGCACTTGGAATCTGTAATGGTTTCCAGGCTTTGATTAAGTTGGGTCTGGTTCCAAATGGAAAGATTACAGGGCAGGATGTGAATGCACCTACATTGACATACAACACAATAAACCGTCACGTTTCAAAAATGGTTTACACAAAGGTGGTATCCAATAAGTCACCTTGGCTTCAGGAAGCACAGCTCGGCGGTGTATATGTTAACCCGGCTTCTCATGGAGAGGGAAGATTTGTTGCTCCAGAGGAATGTATTAAAAAATTATTTGCAAACGGTCAGGTTGCTACCCAGTATGTTAACCAGCAGGGACAGCCTACGATGGACGAAGAATGGAATGTAAATGGTTCCTATTATGCCATCGAAGGTATTACAAGTCCGGATGGAAGATGCTTTGGTAAAATGGCGCATATCGAAAGAAAAGGCCGTTCCGTAGCCACAAACATTTACGGTGAACAGGATCTTAAAGTATTCGAATCGGGCGTAAAATACTTTGCATAAGCAAAACCAACATATATAAAAAGGAAAGTTTCGGCGAAATTTTATTTTCGTGGGAAACTTTCCTTTTTTATATATAGGGGTAGATTGATAGGGACATGAGTCATAGGAAAAATACTCCTTAGAAATTGACATTTATCACAAAAATACGATGTTCATCACAAAAAGACCTCTTTCTTCTTCGGAAGTTATATAATGGAATCGTTTAATTAAGGAGGATAATGAGAGTGAAAAAAATATTAGGTGTAATAAGAACGGTTTTTTGGCTATTGGCAATAAGTGTTGCCTGTAATACTATGGTTAAGGCGGCTGAACAAACAAAAACAACAGAAAACCTGGTTTATGTTGCAGGCAATACATATGTAATTAGCGTTCCCAGGGCAGAGAACAATGTTAAATGGGAAGTCGATAAAAACAAAATAGTTAAAATTTCGAAAGAATATGGAAAAAATAATCGGAATATAAAAGTGAAGGCAAAGAAGAGGGGCAAATGTGTAATTACTGCTAATTGTGGTGAGGAAGTATATAAATATATAATACACGTTGAACCGAAAGAAACCTACAAATCATATAATGGGAAAAAGGTAAAGTTTTCTATTGTAAAGGTGAAGAGGAGTAAAAAATATGT
>JAUUNJ010000087.1 GCA_030844625.1 Roseburia sp.
AGACGGAATATATTGATTTGATGCTATTGCATCAGCCTTTCGGTGATGCATATGGTGCTTGGCGGGCACTGGAAGAGTTATACGAGGAAGGCAGGTTAAAATCGATAGGTATTTCTAATTTCTACGTAGACCGTATGGTAGAATTTGCTAACTTTAATAGGATTAAGCCTATGGTTACACAGATGGAGACACATATATTAAATCAGCAGATTCAGTTAAAAGAGTATGCTGATAAATATGGTATTCAATTAGAAGCGTGGGCTCCATTTGCAGAAGGAAAAAATGGTGCATTTGATAACGAAGTTCTAAAGGAGATTGCTGCAAAATATGGAAAGACAACGGCGCAGGTAATGCTTCGTTGGAATATTCAAAGAGGTGTGGTTGTTCTTCCTAAATCAACGCATAAAGAAAGAATGGAAGAAAATTTCAATGTATTTGATTTTGTCTTAACGAATGACGATATGGAAAAAATAGCAACACTTGATACTAAGAAGAGTTCATTTTTCTCACATCAGGATCCGGCGATGGTGGAGTGGTTTGTAAAGATGGTAGAAGAACGCAAGAGGAACAACCGCAGCGAAAGTGAAAAAAAGAATTGGTAAACGATGCGTCGATTGCGGATAAACAAAGGACCTTTTATAATGATTGCAGGAGGTGAGAAAATGGATGCGAAGAAATTCGGAACCTTTATAGCGCAATGCAGAAAAGAAAAAGGAATGACGCAATCAGAGTTAGCAAATAAAATAAATGTTACGGATAAGGCAATTAGCAGATGGGAAAGAGGCATTGGTTTTCCAGATATAAACACAATCGAACCATTGGCAGATGCTTTACATTTAAACGTCCTTGAAGTCATGAAATCAGAAAGAATTGAAATGGAAAACTGCTCAGAAAAAGATGCAATTGATCTTATGAAAAGTACAAAGGAAATTACAATGAAAAATAGGAATCAGGAACTTACGGCGACGGTTCTGGCTATTTTTACGACAATAATAGTAGCCTTGCTTTTGTGGATTGCAGCATTTGCTAATTTTCTAGGTTCAATTTTTTTGGGAGCAATTGTATCTGTACCGGAGATTTGTATTTATTACTATATGGATAACAGAGATGATGAAAGTAGTAGAAAGGTTTATGCAATTATAGGAACAATCGCTATACTATTTATAATTTTTCTTTTATTATTATGTATTTTGGTATAAGCTAAAAAAATATTAAAAAAAGCGGACATAGAGTCGATGAACTTGTGAATGATTTCACAGTTTATCGGCTTTTTTCTAAATAATTTTAAAAACAGAAATATTTATATAAATATTGACAGGAAGAAAGATGAAATATATAATAACAGTGTTATGAAACAGTGTTTCAAATGAAACATATAAAAATTTTTAAGGTTATGGTGGTAAGGAGATATGGCAAAGAGAATTGAAGGGGTGTATGAGCGGATTTTGGAAAGTGCAAAAAAAGAGTTTCTGGAAAATGGTTATGTGGACGCTTCCCTGAGGACCATTGCAGCGAATGCAGAAACCAGTACCAATTCTATTTATGTTAGGTTTAGGGATAAAGAAGGATTGTTTTCATCCATTGTAGAGCCGGTGATGAATGAGCTGATGGATATGTTCCGAAATGTTCAGGAGACTTTTCACAGTTTTGATGATGAAGTCCAGCGGGAAGAGATGGGAAAGTACTCCTCCAATGAGATGCTGAAAATGATTGATTATATCTATGATCATTTGGACGAATTTCACCTGCTTTTGGATGCTTCCTACGGCACGAAATTTCAAAATTTCGTAGACGAATTTGTCCGTATTGAGACGGAATACACATATAAGTGGATGGAAATTACAGGGTGCATGTTGGAAATGGAAGGTGACATTACAAAGGACCTTCTGCATATTATAGATACATCCTATTTTGAAGGGATATTTGAAGTCATTCGCCATGATATGAGCAGAGAGGAAGCGAAAAAATATACGTCCATTCTTGGAAAATATCACCATGAAGGTTTCCGGGCGATTGTGACCTGGGAGAAACAATAACTGTTATCATAACATTTAAAGTGCAAAAAGGCTGCCATTTTGACAATCGTCGGGCAGCCTTTCATTAAAACATAGAGTTAGTGTAGACTAACTAAAAGGAGGTAATTATATGCAAAAACAAAGTCCATTGCTCCGTATCTGGGAGCTTGGAAAATCAGAACATAGTAAATTAATCTGTGCCATCATCAGTGCATTGATTGGCGTTGCCGCCGGACTGTTGCCCTATTTTGGGGCAGCACAGATCATCATTCATTTGTTGGATGGAGATAGGGACATGGCATTGTATCTGACATGGCTTGGCATTGGTCTTGGGGGTTATATCGTGCGTACCTTATTATACACTTTGGCACTTTCTATGTCCCATAAGGCAACTTTTTCTATTTTAAAGATCATTCGACAAAAGATATTGGAGAAACTTCCCAAACTTCCCCTTGGAACCGTTATGGATATGTCCAGTGGTAAAATCAAACAGATTATTGTAGATCAGGTGGATAATATGGAAACCACGCTGGCACATCTATTTCCGGAAATGACTGCCAACATCGCAGGACCGGTACTAATTTTAATTTATCTGTTTGTTTTAGACTGGCGTATGGCGCTGCTTTCCCTTGTGTCAATTCCGGTGGGGATGTCATTTGCAATGGCAGTCATGGGTTCTTACAGCAAGGACTATGAGGGGGCTGTCAAGACCACACAGGAAATGAATAATACGATTGTGGAATATATTGACGGTATTGAGGTCATTAAGGCGTTTAACCAGAGAAAAAATTCTTATGCAAAGTTTGCGGATAAAGTAAAGGCAAATGCACAGTATTACTATAACTGGATGAAGAAAAGTCAGTTTGGAATGTGTATGGCTTTTTCCATTGTTCCGGCGACTTTAATTACCATACTTCCGGTGGGATGGATTTTATATTGTGATGGAAGCCTTTCGGCGGATACTTTTATTACTACCGTAATTTTATCTCTGGGAATTGCGGGACCACTGATTGCGGCAATGAATTTTGTGGACACTTTGGCGCAGGTGGGAACAACAGTAGAATCGGTGGATGAAATTTTACGTTCTGAAGAACAGAATCATGGGGAAACCCCTATTGAAATTTCTGACACAGATATTGCACTTTCCAATGTTTCTTTTGGCTATCATCAGGAAAAAGGGGTACTTCATGATGTGAGCCTGAAGATTCCGGCAGGAAAGATGACCGCACTTGTCGGTCCTTCCGGTTCCGGAAAATCTACCATTGCAAAGCTGATTGCAGGATTTTGGGACGTGGACAGCGGAACAGTATCCATTGGCGGCATGGATGAAAAGAAAATTCCTTTGAAACAATTGTATGATGCGGTTGCCTTTGTATCCCAGGATAATTATCTGTTTGATGAAAGTGTCAGAGAAAATATTCGTCAGGGTAAAATGTCAGCCACAGATGCAGAGGTGGAAGCTGTGGCGAAAGCTGCCGGATGTGATAGTTTTATTCGGGAATTAGAAAATGGCTATGAGACCATGGTTGGTGGCGGTGGAGCACATTTATCCGGTGGGGAGCGACAGAGAATTGCAATTGCAAGAGCAATGCTTAAAGATGCACCGATTGTAATATTGGATGAAGCCACAGCCTACATAGATCCCGAGAACGAAGCAATTCTTCAAAGCGCAATTGGAAAATTAGTGGAGGGAAAGACAGTGATCGTGATTGCACACAGACTATCTACCATAAAAGATGCTGACCAAATTGTGGTGGTAAAAGATGGAAGAATTGAAGCTGTCGGAATACATGAAGAGTTGAGAGAGAACTGCCCATTGTATGAGTCAATGTGGCAGGCACATATTGGAGCAAAGGATGGTGATGTGGCGTGATTGGAGCATTAAAAAAAATCTGGAAGTTTGCCGGAAAAGAAAGAGGAAATATTAATAAGTCAGTGGCTGTCAGCTTTTTAAGTGCCATATTCCATATGTTTGAGATTGGTGCAATTTATTTTATAATTGTAGCGCTGACAGATGGGAAAAAGAGCATGGAAACGGCGTGGGCAGCATTAGCTTTTATGGTAATTAGTATTATTGGAAGTGCAGTGACCACCCGTTTTTCAAAAATGCAGCAGACACATGCAGGATATTTCATGGCGGCAGATAGAAGAATTTCCATTGCAAACCGTCTAAAAGGGGTGCCAATGGGATTCTTTAACGAAAACAGTTTAGGCGAGGTGACAGGAGTATGTACAACAGTGTTAGGAAATGTGGAATTGATGGTGCCTATGGTTTTGGTTAACATCATGGGCGGACTGATTGGAACAGTGGTGTTCGTTGTTATGATTCTTATTTTTGACTGGCGTATTGGTCTGATTGCAGTAGCAGGTATTGTGTTGTATCTGTTGATTGTATCTTCCATGGAGAAAAAATCTGCTGTCATAGCACCGAATGCACAGAAGTCCCAGACAAGACTGACTTCTGCGGTACTTGAATATGTGCAGGGAATGGGAATTATTAAATCCTTTAATCTAAGCGGAAAGGGTGACAAAAAGCTACAGGATGCTTTGGAATATAACCGTAAAAGTAACCTGGATATGGAAAATCTGCTGACACCATATACTATTTTTCAGGAAATAGTTTTGCAGGTAGCAGGGATTGGTATGATTTTTGCAGCAGTTGTATTCTGGATGAAGGGAAGCATGTCATTGGCAGATGCATTAATGAGCATCATCGTATCATTTATGATTTTTTCACAAATTAAGCTGTTTGGAATGGGAATTTCAATGTTACGTCTGGCAGCAGCAAGCATCGAACGGACATTACAGACAGAAGAAATGGAACAGATGGATGAAACAGGGAAGGTACAGAAAACGAAAAATCACGAGATTGTATTTCGGAATGTATACTTTTCTTATGAGAATAAAGAAATTCTTCATGGCATTAATATAAAAATACCAGACAAAAGTACAACAGCAGTTGTCGGACCGTCCGGCTCCGGCAAAACTACCATGTGCAACCTGATTGCAAG
Source organism: Roseburia sp. (assembly GCA_030844625.1). Taxonomy (GTDB): domain Bacteria; phylum Bacillota; class Clostridia; order Lachnospirales; family Lachnospiraceae; genus Eubacterium_G. The sequence goes on from JAUUNJ010000087.1 coordinate 5,027, forward strand.
ATTTTGGGATGTGGATAGCGGGCAGATACAGATTGGAGGAAAGGATGTGCGGGAATACACATTGGAATCTTTGATGAACCAGATTAGCATGGTATTTCAACATGTTTATCTGTTTGCGGACACGATAGAAAACAATATTAAATTTGGAAAACCTGATGCAACCCACGAAGAAGTGGTGGCAGCGGCAAGGAAAGCCTGCTGTGATGATTTCATTGAGGCATTGCCCCAAGGTTACAATACTGTTATCGGTGAGGGTGGCGCATCCCTTTCCGGTGGGGAAAAGCAGAGAATTTCCATTGCAAGAGCTATGTTAAAGGATGCTCCGATTATTATTTTTGATGAAGCTACTGCAAATGTGGACCCGGAAAACGAGGATAGATTGCAAAAGGCAATTGAGGAACTGACAAGAAACAAGACGATTATTATGATTGCCCACCGATTAAAGACGGTACGAAATGCAGACCAGATTCTGGTAGTGGATCAGGGAAACATTGTTCAGCAGGGCAGACATGAGAAATTGATGCAGCAGGAGGGAATTTATAAGAAATTTGTAGAGTCAAGAGAATTAGCAGTGAGTTGGAAACTGTGATAAATTGGAAGCCGGGCAGACGGAAAAGAGAGAGAAAGTGGTTAAGATTCTTGACAGATGCAGTATTTAAGCGATATTATATAATACAAGTTAGCGGGCACTAACGAGAGGTGGCCGCTTTCTTTATAAGATAGAGTTAGTCTATACTAACTGTTTAAGGAGAACGAACTTGAAGAAGTGGTATTTAATAAAGAGGTGAAGATGTTAACAGTAATCATACTTACAATAATATTGTGTTTTGTATTCTGGGGATGTTGTTATATAAATACAGGCAGTGATGAAAAAAACGTCAAAGCACTTGCAACTTATCCGGATGAGATACAGGAATATATAAGAACCAATCCGAAGCTGAGAAAACAGATAGAAAAGGGAAATATACTTGTATCACCGAACCCTGCCAAAACCTTTCTCGCAAATACAGTCACATTTTTTGTTGTTCTGTTCCTGCTTGGAATTGTAATAAGAACCAAAAGCTTTTTTATTAATTTTTTGAGATTGTCTGTCATGGGACAGGGCTTGAATCTGTTTGATTATGTGGTGATTGACCTCTTTTGGTGGAGAAACACGCAAAGAATACGATTCACTGGAACAGAAAATAATCCTGAACGATACAGGAATCCGAGAAAGCACACGATTTCCTTTGTAAAGGGAATTGTAATGTTTTTGATTATCGCATTAGCGGATGGAATATTGCTCACATTATTTTAGAGGGGGCAATACATAAATGCTAGGAGGAAGTAATTATGCTTATAACTTTAAAAGATGCAGTAAAAAAATATGGCAGCGGGGAAACGGAAGTGCATGCACTGGACCATGCGACAGTAGAAATTGATGAGGGGACAATATGTGTTATCCTAGGTCCTTCCGGTTCGGGAAAAAGTACATTGTTAAATATGCTGGGTGGACTGGACACATTGGACAGTGGGGAACTGACGGTGGCTGGCAGGAAGGTAACGGGTTTATCACAGGAACAGCGCACAGATTATCGTAAAGAGGACGTAGGCTTTGTGTTTCAGTTTTATAATCTGATTCCTGATTTAACGGTGGAAGAAAACATTGAAGTGGTGGCAGATATTTCTGCGAATCCACTGAATATCAATGAGGTGTTAAATGCTTTGGATATTGAAAAGTACCGTCATCGATTTCCAAAAGAGTTGTCCGGTGGTCAGCAGCAAAGGGTGGCAATTGCCCGTGCAATGATAAAAAATCCAAAGCTGTTGCTTTGTGACGAGCTGACAGGAGCACTGGATACAAAATCTTCAAAACAGGTGTTAAAATTTGTGGAGAAAATGAATCAGCAATTCGGCACCACAGTTGTTATCATCACACATAATGAAGCCATTGCCGACATGGCGGATCAGGTTGTGCGGCTGAAAGACGGAAAAATTTCAGAGAAACGTCAAAATGATCAGAAAATTCCTGCGGCAGAACTCACCTTGTGATAAATTCAAGTGAATAATGAAAATTAACAATACGGGAATCACGCATATAAGAATCCTGCTTCGCAGGATGATGCGTGAGCAGGCAATCAATTCTCTTCGAGAATTGGTTACAATTAAGGAGGCATTTAGATGAAGTTGAACAGACGGTATATCCGTAATATTCGTGAAAACCTTTCCTTTTACATATCCTCCACCGTTTTGACTGTGGTAACACTGTTGCTTTATTTTTTATTTAATATTGCAGGAAATGCAATATTAGATTTTGGCGACAAGTTTTTTGAGCGGAATATGTTGGAAGATGCACATTTTGAAACGTATGTGCAGATTCCTGAAGAAGAATTAGCAACGCTGGAAAAGAAATATGGGGTAACGCTGGAAGCACAGCAATATATCAATATTGAGACGGATGGTGTGACAGCCAGAGTATTTAGTCATACCGAAAAAGTTGATCTCTATGAGGTTACGGAGGGAAGGGATGTTGTAAGTGATAGTGAAATCGTTATATCCGAAGGCTATGCCATCGCCAATGACATAACAATAGGAAGCAGTATGAAAATCGGAGAGAAAGAATACAAAGTTGTGGGATTTATGCAGAGACCGGATTATTTGTATATGCTGGAGAGTGAAGAGGACTCCTACAAAAACATTTCTACCTTCTATCTTTGTTATATGACGGAAGGGGAATTTGAAAAACTGGGGGAAACAGGATGTCAGTATCTTGCGCGTTACAGTGGGGATTCGGATGTAATGGGACTGCGTAAAGTTGTACATGAGAAATATTATATGCGTTCTTATTCTTCGGCAGAGGAAAATCCCCGAATCACTATAGTAGACGAACAGGCACAAATGTTTATTGTGATGGCATATATCCTTTTATGTGTTCTTCCTTTGATAGCGGTGGTTTTAATTAGTATTATTATCAGCCGTAAGGTGAAATCAGAGCAGCGCATGATTGGAACACTTTCGGCACTGGGTTATAAAAAGGGGCAGCTTATGTGGCATTATGCCGGATTTGCAGCGATTCCCGGACTTGTGGGTGGCATCTTAACATCCGTGATTTCAGCAATCGCTGCCCAACCATTCAGTGAAATGGGACTTCAAGACTATGAGCCCATGCGGATTGAGGGACATTTAAATCCCATGAACGCTGTTCTAGGTTTGGCTGTTCCTACTTTGCTTTATGTGGTTACAGCATTGTTTTCGGTTTACCGATTACTGAAAAAAGATACGGTTCTGTTGTTGAATGGCAATGCGGATGACGGAAAGAAAAAAATGAAGCGTGTTTTGGTTGGGAAAAAGATTTCCTTTCGTACAAAGTTCTCGGTTCGTTCAATGCTTGGCAATCCTGCACGGAGTTTTGTGGTACTGTTAGGTGTTTTTCTTGGCTGTTTTATTATGCTGCTGGGACAGGGATTTTTTGATTCCATTAATCACATGGGAGATACGGCAGCCGACACAATGGGTAATTTTGAACATCAGTATATTTTAAACGAACTGCTTACGGAAAATCCATACGGCGGTGAAACGATGCTGGTATCTAATATTGAAAATTCAGAGGGTGTTACATTATCTGTTATTGGTACGAAAGACAATAATCCGTACCTTGCGCTAAAGGATCGGGATGGAAAGAAGGTTTTGGTCGATAATGGTTATTATATTACAAGTCTTGCACAGCTTACACTTGGCTGGCAGGAGGGGGACACAGTGGCTGTATACAATCCCCTTTCATTGGAAAAGAAAAAAATCAAGATTTCGGGAGTGATTCAAAACAATGTGCAGAAAAGCATTATTACATCCAAAGAACTTGCT
>JAUUNJ010000088.1 GCA_030844625.1 Roseburia sp.
TCGAGAGAGCCCAGCATGGAATTGTCTACATTGATGAAATAGATAAGATTACAAAGAAGTCTGAGAACGTGTCAATTACAAGAGATGTATCAGGCGAAGGTGTTCAGCAGGCATTGTTGAAAATCCTTGAAGGAACAGTTGCAAGCGTGCCGCCACAGGGTGGAAGAAAGCATCCGCAGCAGGAATTGATTCCGATAGACACAACAGACATATTGTTTATTTGCGGCGGTGCTTTTGATGGACTGGAAAAAATAATTGAGCGAAGATTGGACAAGAGTTCCATTGGATTCAATTCAGAAATTAAAGAGAAAACAGATAAAAAAGCCGATGAACTTTTTAAACAGGTTATGCCGCAGGATTTGACAAAGTTCGGATTGATACCTGAATTTATAGGAAGAGTTCCGGTTACTGTATCTTTGGATTTTCTTGATGAGAAAGCATTAGAGAGAATTTTAAAAGAACCAAAAAATGCATTGGTGAAACAGTACAGAAAATTATTCGAGCTGGATGGTGTCAAGCTGACGTTTACAGACGAGGCAATTCACGCCATTGCAAAGAAGGCTGTTGAGCGAAAAACGGGAGCACGCGGTCTCAGAGCAATTATGGAAAATGCGGTTATGGATATTATGTATGAAACACCATCAGATGAATCCATTACGGAATGTATTGTTAATGAGGATGTAATTAATGGACTTGCGGATCCGGAACTGAAATATAATTCGGTAATTCCGTCCAATAAGAATTCCTCTAAGAAAAATAAAGGAAAAACAGCATAATAAGGAGAGTACATGTCGGATAAAATTTACACAATCCCCGCAATTCCTCTCAGAGGGCTTACAATTTTACCGGGGACTACAGTACATTTTGACATTAGTAGAAAATCGTCCATTGCAGCAGCAGAAACTGCAATGATTAAAGGTCAGAAATTATTTGTTGTTACTCAGAAGGACCCGGTGGAAGAAACACCGGGTTTTGATGGTATATACAAGACAGGTACGGTAGTAATCATAAAACAATTAAATAAATTACCGGACAATATTGTCAGAGTTATGGTTGAGGCAAAAGCCAAAGCGGAAATTCTTTCATTGTCTGATGGTGACAGCTTTCTGGAGGGTGAAATCATTGAAAAAAATGCGGAAACCAATCCATTAACTGAAAATCAGGAGGAAGCGTTTGTCCGAGAACTGAAGGATATGATAAAGACATATGATGGAATTACCCATGAACTTACAACATCGGGAATAAGAAGTCTTATGCATATCAGCAGCCTGTCTACACTGATGCTTCAGGTTTTAATGCGTATCAAAGTAGATTTTAGGACGAAACAGGAATATCTTGAGGAAGACGATCTTATTAAAAAGTTTGCAATCGTTGCATCTTTCTTAAAAAAAGAAAATGAAATAGGTCTCATCAGAGCCGAAATTGTTGATAAAGTGAAACAGCGACTGGATAAAAACCAGAAGGAACATATTCTTCGTGAACAGATGCAGGTTATCAGAGAAGAACTGGGCGATGATTATATGTCAGGTGCAGATGAACTGGAAAAAAAGATTCATGAGCTGAATGCAAATGAAGAAGTAAAAGAAAAATTACTTAAGGAATTATCAAGATATAAATCTCTTGGCGGAAATGCAGTAGAAGGCAATGTTATAAGAACTTATATAGAGACAATGCTGGAAATGCCTTGGAATAATGAGACTGTTGAAAATCCTGATTTACAGAACGCACAGGAAATTTTAGACCGTGACCATTATGAACTGAAAAAAGTGAAGGAGAGGATTCTGGAATTTCTTGCGGTAAGAGTTCTCACACAGGCAAAAGGAAACAGCCCTATTGTCTGTCTGGTGGGACCTCCGGGAACAGGTAAGACTTCCATTGCCCGTTCTGTGGCAGAGGCGTTAAATAAGAAATATGTTCGAATCTGTCTGGGTGGTGTAGATGATGAGTCGGAGATTCGCGGACACAGAAAAACTTATGTGGGGGCTATGCCGGGGAGAATAGCTACAGGGCTGAAGCAGGCAGGAACAAGTAATCCTTTAATTTTGTTTGATGAAATTGATAAATTAGGCAGGGGAATTCACGGAGATCCATCGTCGGCTCTTCTGGAAGTTATGGACTCTGAGCAGAATTCCGGGTTCAGGGATAATTACATAGAAGTACCTATTGATTTATCTAAGGTACTTTTTATTGCTACGGCTAATGACATTAATACCATTCCGGAACCTTTGCTTGACAGAATGGAAATTATTGAAGTTGAAGGATATACAGAAAATGAAAAGTTCCATATTGCAAAGGATCATCTTATTGCAAAGGAATATGAAAAAAACGGTATTAAGAAAAGTCAATTGAATATCACTGATGAAGCAATACATTCAATGATTCAAAATTACACAAGAGAGGCGGGGGTTCGACAATTAGACAGGGAGATTTCTGAGATATGCAGAAAAGCAGCCAGAAATCTTGTGCAGCATGGCAAAAAGCACCTTAAGGTCACATCAAAAAATATTGAAAAGTATCTCGGACGTAAAAAGTTTCATGCAGATATGGCGAATGAGAAAGATGATATTGGAATTGTGCGCGGTCTCGCATGGACAGCAGTAGGTGGTACCACATTACAGATAGAGGTTAACACAATGCCGGGAAAGGGAGAGTTAAAACTTACCGGGCAGTTAGGCGATGTAATGAAAGAATCTGCGCAGATTGCATTGAGTTATGTCAGAAGTATTGCGACGGATTATAATGTGGACAAGGAGTTTTTTAATGATTATGACATTCATGTCCATGTTCCCGAAGGAGCAGTGCCCAAAGATGGACCTTCTGCCGGAATAACGATGGCAACAGCTATATTATCAGCCATCACATCAATACCGGTAAATTGTAAAGTGGCAATGACAGGTGAAATCAATCTTCGAGGAAACGTAATGCCCATTGGCGGGTTGAAAGAGAAACTTCTTGCAGCAAAGAATGCAGGAATAGAGACAGTGCTGGTTCCTCTTAAAAACAAACCTGAGGTAGAAGAAATTTCAGATGAAATAAAAGAGGGAATTGAAATCCTATTTGTGGAAAAAATGAGTCAAGTACTTGAGAGAGCTGTCGCCAACCCCGAAGGGGTTTAAAGATGCGACAGCGATATGCCGCCGCCGAGAGGAGGGGGCGCTACCCAATATTAGGTTAGGAGCAGCTATGATTATTAAAAATGTTGAATTGGAAACGGTATGTGGAGTGACAAGTGTACTTCCGGATAATGCCTTGCCGGAGATTGCTTTTGCCGGCAAGTCTAATGTTGGAAAGTCTTCTTTAATCAATGGACTGGTTAACAGAAAGGCACTTGCCAGAACATCTTCCCAACCGGGGAAAACCCAGACTATTAATTTTTATAATATAAACAAGGAATTATATTTTGTTGATTTACCGGGATATGGCTATGCCAAAGTTTCGGAAAAGGAAAAAGAGAATTGGGGAAAAATGATTGAAAGATATCTCCATAAGTCTGAAAAATTGTGTGCAGTGTTTTTGTTAGTGGATATCAGACATGAACCATCTGCAAATGATGTGAATATGTATCAGTGGATATTGGCAAATGGCTATGAACCTATTATTATTGCTACAAAGCTGGACAAGATTAAGCGTAGTCAGGTACAAAAGCATATAAAAGTTATTAAAACGGGATTAAGTGTTGTGCCCGGTACAAAGATACTGCCATTTTCTGCACAGACAAAACAGGGGCGTGATGAAATTCTAGACTTAATAGAAGAGATTACTAAGGAGTAGACCATGGCACTGGAAGCGGAAACACTATACAAGTTAATTATAATGCATATGCTGAATAAAGTGGAATTTCCACTGACAAATGTACAGATATCCCAGTTTTTTTTGGAAAATGAATATACTAATTACTTTTCTGTACAAAAATCATTGAGTGAATTGATAGAGGATGGATTTGTGTTCCTGAATGTGAATCGTAACACTTCCTATTACCATCTGACATCGGAGGGGAGAGAAAGTCTTAAATTTTTTGAAAACAAAATACCAAATCCAATCGTAGATGACGTAGATATGTTTCTCATAAATAATAAATATGAGTTGCGAAATGAAGTAGGGACGGTATCTGATTATTACAGGGCATCAAACGGAGACTATGTTGTACACTGTCAGGTCAAGGAAGGCGACAGTACTTTGATAGAAATAAATGTGGCTACACCTGATAAAGAAACTGCATCAAAGATGTGCGCAACATGGGAAGAAAAGGACAATAGTCAGGAGATCTATCAGTTTGTTATTGATAAACTGACAAAATAAAATATTGTGTAAAAAATGTTATGAAGAAAATCCCCTTGGAAACAAGTGAAAGTTATTAAAACCTGTTTTCATGGGGATTTATATTTTTATTTTATATGGTCCTTTACAGCCTTGCTTACAACATCTGCAACCTGTGGATTAAAAGCTTCAGGAAGAATATTATCTTCGTTCAGTTCATCCTCGGGAACCAGACTTGCGATGGCGAGAGCAGCAGCAAGTTTCATTTCTTCTGTAATCTGCTTTGCACGGCCCTCTAAAGCACCCTTGAAAATACCGGGGAAAGCCACAACATTGTTAACCTGGTTCGGAAAATCAGAACGACCGGTACCGACAATCTTTGCTCCGGCTTTTTTTGCAAGATCAGGCATGATTTCAGGAACGGGATTAGCCATGGCAAAAAGAATTGCATCTTTGTTCATGGAAGCTACCATTTCTTCTGATACAATGTTTGGAGCGGAGACACCAATGAAAATGTCCGCATCTTTCATTGCATCAGCAAGGAGTCCGTTTTTGTTTTCAAGGTTGGTTACTTCAGCCATTTCTTTTTGAGCCCAGTTAAGATTTTCGATGTCTCTGGAAAGAATTCCGTATAGACCGCAGATTGTTACATCCTTAAAACCATAATTGAGAAGAAGTTTGGAGATCGCAATGCCGGCAGAACCATCTCCATTTACAACGATTTTACAATCTTCCTTTTTTTTGTTCACGACTTTTAATGCATTGATGATTCCGGCAAGAACAACAATAGCAGTACCATGCTGGTCATCGTGGAATACAGGAATGTCCAGTTTATCTTTTAATTTACTTTCTATTTCAAAGCATCTTGGTGCAGAAATGTCTTCCAGATTGATTCCGCCAAAGCCCGGTGCAATTCGAACCACAGTATCAACAATTTCATCAGGGTCCTGTGTGTCAAGACAGATGGGAACAGCGTTAACGTCGCCGAATTCCTTAAACAGAACAGCCTTTCCTTCCATAACAGGCATTGCTGCCTCAGGACCGATATTTCCAAGACCAAGAACGGCACTGCCGTCAGAGACAACGGCAACGGTATTAGCTTTCCATGTGTATTTGTAAACATCTTCTGGATTTTCAGCAATCTTTTTGCAAGGCTCAGCAACTCCCGGCGTATATGCGAGAGATAAATCCTCACGGCTTTTTACGTGACACTTTGCTTCAGTGTTCAATTTCCCAACTAAATCAGCATGTAATTTTAATGCCTTTTCATTTGTTGTCATAGTTAACCTCCAAATATAAATTTAAATTTTGGAATCAGTGGTATTCCATATTGTATCAAAATTTAACCGGCAAGTCTGTAAAACTCACAACTATAAGCATAACATATTTTAAAAATTTACACTATTATTTTTTGAAATAGTATGCTAAATGTTCGAAAGATTTTACCGAATGGATTCTTCAAGAAATTTAGAGACCGGCGGTATGGGAATTGAATTGTCTGTGGCAAAAGCTATAGTGTTGTCACATAATGGAAAGATTACAGCAATTAGTGAGGATGGAAAAAGTTTGAAAATTATACTAAAAATTAAATTATATTTTAAAATATAACAAATTAACGAGGAGTTTGTGTCAGGACCCAGTTGTCATATGCTGATTCAACCGGTTACCGGAAGCATATTTTGTGTTCATTTTCATCCTGGAATGACTGCAGAAGATTATTCTGCATACAACACATGAACGATTGTCCAGAATTCTTTCGAAAAACTAATTGATGACAAAGAACAGAATTATGATTTCAAATGTCCATTTATTGGAGAAGTATACTATGGAAACGAAGGTTAGCGTATTTGGAATCTTTATTCCTATAATTTACATAAAGCAACTTATCACGGTCTGAATCATCTTCCATGCAGAAAAAAATAAGAGAAACTTTATTGTAGGACGAGGATGTTTTACCGGTATGCAGCGATTTGCCGCTCTTTGGACAGGTGACACTTCCGCTTGTAAGTAAATACTTTTCAGATAGCGTGAAATAATAAGTGACTACCATACTTGAAAAATTCTGTTCAAAGTATGGTAGTCTTTTGTTTACAGTGGTAAAAACATAATTGTAATAAAAAAAGAGCAAAATGAACTTCCATAGCATTGCTGTTTTTCATTGTTTGACGAAAGAAAAAATGCTATTATAGAAATAAACTAAATACATATATTACTTGCATATTTATAGACATGCGAAAATAATATATTAGAAATCATAATTAGCTTACAAGGAAATTGGTTATAAAATATAAAGGAGAAGATGAATGCAAAACAGAAGTTACATTATTGGACATAAAAATCCAGATACAGACTCCATATGCTCAGCCATCGCACTGGCATATCTGAAAAACCAGACAGAGGAAGGCAAATATATAGCCAAAAGAGCAGGTCAGATTAATGAAGAGACAGAATATGTACTGAAATATTTCGAAGTACATACGCCAGGATATATGCCAAACGTGGGAACGCAGGTTAAGGATATGGAAATCAGGCATCTTCCGGGAATGTCAAAGGAGATTTCCGTAAAAGAAGCATGGGAATTTATGCAGAAAAATAACGCCATAACATTACCGATGACAGATGAGGAAAACAATCTGGAAGGGATTATTTCCATGTCAGATATTACCAATAATATGATGCGGCACAGCCCAACATCTTTGTCGGACGCAAAAACTCCTTTTAAACATATTGCAGAGACATTGGACGGCAAAATATTAGTGGGGGATGAAAGTGCTGTATTCGGCAAGGGAAAGGTATTGATTGGAGCAGCCAATCCACGTCTTGTGAAAAAATATATTGAGCCGGGAGATTTGGTAATTCTTGGCGACAGACCGGAAGACCATTTAAATGCAGTAGAAATGCAGGCAAGCTGTATTGTAATCGGAATGAATGTGCCGGTTTCCGATGCAATCAGAAGCTATGCACAGGAAAAGGGAACGGTGATTATTATAACGCCCCATGATTCGTTTGCCATTGCCAGATTAATTGAACAGAGTATTCCAGTAAGGGCACTTATGGTGTCTGAGAATCTGATTACATTTCATATGGATGATTTCACGGATACAATTAAAGCTGTTATGGGAAAGACAAGAATTCGTAATTTTCCGATTTTAGATAAACATGGAAAATATGTTGGCACAGTGTCCCGTAGAAACTTTTTGAATATTGAAAAGAAGAGAGTGATTTTAGTAGACCACAACGAACGGTCCCAGGCAGTGGATAATATAGAACAGGCAGAGATTGTTGAGATTGTGGATCATCATAGAATTGGTACCATAGAGACCAAAAATCCGATTATTTTCAGAAACCAGCCGGTGGGATGTACGGCAACCATTGTAAGACAGATGTATCAGGAAAAAGGTGTAGCGGTTCCGAAGGAGATTGCAGGACTATTATGTGCAGCGATTGTTTCCGATACATTATTGTTCCGCTCGCCTACCTGCACAGCTCTTGATCAGATGGTGGCAAAGGAGCTGGCTGCTATTGCAGAAATTGATATGGAAAAATTTGCCACGGACATGTTTAAAGCAGGAAGTAATTTATCGGAAAAGACAACAGAAGAAATTTTTTATCAGGATTTCAAGAAATTTATTGCCGGAGATGTTGTCTTTGGCGTGGGACAGATTAGTTCCATGGCAGTAGATGAATTGCAGATGATAAAGGAACGCCTGGTACCACATTTGAAATACGAATGTGGAAAACATGGGGTACAGATGGTATTCTTTATGCTGACAAATATCTTAGATGAATCAACGGATTTGATTTGTTATGGAGAGGGCGCAGCAGATGTTATCAGAAATGCTTTCGGCATGAATATTGAGGATGGCGCATGCGTTTTACAGGGAATCGTATCCAGAAAGAAGCAATTGATACCTGCAATGATGAATGTTTTGCAGGGAGAACAGTAAAAATATTCTAATGTACATTTTATTCTAACATAATTAGGAAATTTGTTGAATTTCCTATTATACAAAAAACGCTCCACTATGGGTGCACACGGTCAGTGGCATATCTTCTAATGGCATATTGTCATGTACTGCTGTAGTACCAGCTTTCAGTGCCGCTTCATAAAGCCATGTCTTATAATCCCATCTTTGACAGTTAAATCAAAAAAGAATCCCACAAGTGCCTATTATACAGGGACTTTAGGGATTCTTTTGGGTTTCACAGAGTATGGTATTTTATTTTCTACCTTTGTTTTTCGTTTGAATTGATAACATATTTTAAAAATTTACACTATTATTTTTTGAAATAGTATGCTAAAATGATGAAAGTATATAGTAATCTAATGGGTAATCCCCGATTAATTCCCAACATTATAAAAATAATCACAAAAGAAAACTGTGCTGTTTTATGAGCACAATTGAGATCAAAGTAGTCATATGGTAAAAAATACATAAAACTGCTAGTGTAAGAAAGGTGAGCTTCTTTCCGCCGTGCTATGGAGGAATGGGTTGAAAGGAGTAATATGAGAGAAAAATTGCAGTCTCTGCCAGTGAGCGAATTA
>JAUUNJ010000089.1 GCA_030844625.1 Roseburia sp.
TAATCATATTTTTCACTAGACGATATTGTTTCTGATTTTACAGTCTTTTTTTTAATTTAAAAAAATGTCCGAATCAAATCGAACATTTTTTGGTATTCAAAGTTGTTGAGGGGCTAGTTTCGTGAGGGTACAACTTGAGGGGTTGTCGTGAGAGGCTTTCATGAGGGGCTGGTTTGAGGGTTCTTCGTGAGGGGCTAAACATTATAAACATAATAAGAAACAGGGTTAATCAGTTATTAGCTGGTTAATCCTGTTTCTTTTTTGAAGTGCTATTGGCCCTTCTAGCCTTCTTCTCTTATGATATTTTTGCGGAAATATTTTTTACAAAGGAGGCTATATGAATAGTATCACGGATTTGCTTGACCTTGAATATGCCAACATTTCGAGTCTGTGATACTTTTTCTGTAAAATAATCTAGGCAAGGTCCTTCTATGATAAAATAATTATCATTAGGAGGGCCTTTTATTATGGCAAGACAAAAGAAACCTGTACACAGAGTACAAATGACCGATGGTAAAAGAAACATCATTCGGCAGCTTCTCGAAGAATACGATATCGAGACTGCAGAAGACATCCAGGATGCTCTCAAAGATCTCTTAGGTGGCACCATTAAAGAAATGATGGAGGCCGAAATGGATGATCACCTTGGATACGAAAAGTCCGAGCGTTCTGACAACGATGATTATCGCAACGGCTATAAACATAAGCAGGTAAACAGTCGGTATGGTTCTATGGAAATCGAAGTCGCACAGGATCGAAAATCGACCTTTGAACCACAGATTGTGAAAAAGCGTCAGAAAGATATTTTTGATATTGATCAGAAGATCATTTCTATGTATGCAAAGGGAATGACCACTCGCCAGATCTCGGAAACAATCGAAGATATCTATGGTTTTGAAGCATCAGAAAGTTTCATATCTGACGTGACAGATAAAATACTTCCTTAGATTGAAGACTGGCAGAACCGTCCACTGGATGAGGTATATCCGATCCTTTACATCGATGCAATCCATTATTCTGTGCGGGATAATGGAGTCATTCGTAAACTTGCAGCTTATGTCATTCTGGGTATTCATACAGAGGGCAAAAAGGAAGTCCTGACCATTACAATCGGTGACAATGAAAGTGCGAAATACTGGCTTTCAGTCTTAAATGAACTGAAAAATCGAGGAGTTAAGGATATCCTGATCATCTGCGCCGACGGCCTTACAGGCATTAAGGAAGCGATTGCAACAGCGTTTCCAAAAACAGAATACCAGAGAGGTATTGTTCATCAGGTAAGAAATACTCTGAAATACGTTCCGGATAAGGATAGAAAAGCCTTTGCTACAGACTTAAAAACCATCTATCAGGCTGCTGACGAGCAGAAAGCTCTGGCTGCCTTAGACCGTGTAACTGAAAAATGGACTCCCAAATACCCGAATTCCATGAAGCGTTGGAAGGACAACTGGGATGTTGTTTCCCCTATTTTTAAGTTCTCAACCACTGTCAGAAAGGTCATTTACACGACAAATGCGATAGAATCACTGAATTCCACCTACCGGAAGCTGAATCGCCAAAGGAGCGTATTTCCAAGCGATACCGCCCTGTTAAAAGCCCTGTATTTGGCCACTTTTGAGGCTACGAAAAAGTGGACTACCACAATCCGGGATTGGGGCCAGGTCTATGGAGAACTGAGTATTATGTACGAAGGACGCTTACCTGAATAATCAAAAGACAGCTTAAAAAGACAGGCGGGAAACCGCCTGCCCTTGACATGCCTGTAAGCAACTGTTATATATAAAACAAGGGCGATAAGCCTAATCCGTAAGCTTATTGCCCTTAATTATCATAGAAGAATCTTATTTACAGAGATTTTCTCATACACTCTTTAAATTCGGCGGTAAAATCAAAGTTCTTGGATATATCACTAACAAAATAACAACAGATACTAATGACAGTACAAATATTTCTCCATTAGCTCAAGTTGGCATCGGGTTGAACCAAATCATGCTTTCATTCTTTGGTCAACAATCATCCTTAAATATTGTACATCCTATTGCAATATACTACGAATAAAAAGGAGATATTCATATGAGATTTTGTGACTTATTTATCAGCTATAAAATTGGATTAAAAAGTATTAAAAGCACTATTCCTTTTACAAAACTTCCCCTTTACCGAAAGATTTTTGTAATCATCCTTTTTGCAAGTGCTATTATTAGTGGTATCTTATTAATTTTTAAGCAAACTTGGGCTTCATATATCCCGATGGCATTAGGTATTATATCACTTATAATTTTCTTTATAATTGATTCCATGAAAAGGAATCTTAAAGTAATGCTTCAGCAACACTATGTCCCTTATTCCGAAAAACGAATGAATATGACCATTAATGTATTAAAAGACTACGGAATAGAAATTCAAAATTTTGACTCACTTGATATGTTAATTGAGGAAGCAAAACAGGCACAAATCCAATGTGACTACATAGCTCCATTAAAGAAACCATTTAAGACATTAGGTGCAATAATTATTCCTATTGTTGCATTTGTAGCACAAAAAATTGGAAATGCTGCTTCACAAGACGAAATGATTACCATGGCATTACAAGTTATAGTTCTTGTGTTATTAACTTTTTCACTAATTTTCTCATTAACACCAATTATTAAAGATATTCTTTATAGAGATTATAATAAATACGATGATTTTATTTATGATTTGAGACAAATAAAACTTTTCTATGCAAAAAAAAATGCTACATATTCAAATCCGATATGAGCACATACTAATTTCCAAAATTATTGTCATTTGATTGTCACGCAACCAAAAACGAGCCAAGAAACGCCGTAAATTCGGCATTTCTTGGCTCTTGTACATTATTCAAACTCGATTTCAGCAACTATATATTGTGTCTAGTCAAATTATAGATTACCATATTGAGTATAATTATTCTTGAAATCTCACATATTCTTTGTCATTTTGGGAGTTTTTGCAAGCGTTTCGCAATCACCTTTTAAGCAATTAATTTTAAATCAAATGCTATCACCCTGTCTTGACCAGTTAGCAATAGAATAAAGCGAATAGTTTTGAGTAAGAATCACTTTAGTAAACTCCTCAACATTAATCTTTGACCACATCTTTGTTAATAATTCATCACTCAACCTAATAAATCTTTCATCCATCATTTGTCTAACCATGTTATTTGTGTCAATATCTGTTGAAAATGTTCTTTCTAAAATACTACTATCAAAGATATTGCCTAAGAATACTTCTAAAAGAAGTCTATTCTCTTTGTTATCCTCCTCCAAGAATGTATTAATAATTTTTCGAACGTACTCATATATAGAAGAATCACTCCGTATATATATCGCCCCCAATGTTTTAATACCTATCTCTTCCTTCAAACCATCAATTATAAATTCATTCTTTGGAACAAACAATACCTTTTCCATGCCTCTGCTTCTTAAATCAAATTCATACCATGAATCTTTTTTCAAAGCATATGTTAATTGTATGCGTCTTTGATTATGATTTACTACAATTTTACTGACTTCTTTATTGCTCAAAGCATATTGATGAAGAGTATTATAAATGTCATAGTTACATAGTATATTATTTACATCATCTAAAAAGTTATCTTCTGGACATACTACACCAATAAGATTCTTTAATGTAGCTTCGCTTTTAATTTCTTTAAGTAAATATTCCGCTGCCTGTGTCATTTTACTCTCAATAATATTTATCTCCGGCATCTCATACACTTGCTCTGCTGATACAATTTGACGAATCCCCTCATTTTCTAACGAAAGACTTTTTATCTTTGCCATTCTTTGTATTAAAATTGTCTCATCAACAGGTTCTTTATGTTCATTTGAATACCTACTATTCACTAGAGGTTGCATAAGATAACGTCCCTCTGACAGAGCCCAAGATTTTGAATAATCCAACTTCTCTAAAGTATTCATCTGCTCCTGAATATATTTCCGATATACATCATAAATATCTGACAACACCTCACTATTAGCATCCAATTCTATTGCAGATCTTGCAACATTCGTTTGATATTTACTATTTTTTATATTAGCAATTGCTAAAATGGACGAATCTTTATATCCCGGAGTAGTAAATTCAACCCGAATTCCTTCGACACAAGTTCCAATCGGCAATTGATTTTTTTGATTTGAACGTCTACTATCTATTTCCATCAAACACCAATCAGACAGATATCTTAAATGTCGTACTGCATATGCTACAGATACATTACCCTGGTTTTCTTCATATACATCATATTTTTCTCCATCAACGTTTCTTCCAGTATCATTCAAATATTTCGTTAATACATCTTTCAAAGAATCATAACCTATTCTAGTTTCATGTTGTTCGTTTGCAGTCAAGAATACTGGAATTTCAGGCAAAACTATCCATTTGCATAAGTCATCTTCCAATGTTGACATATCTACATCATTTCTAACATATAACTTAACCATTGTACCGTGATTTTTTATTCTTTTATCAACTTCTGACTTATTTATTCTTCTCAGCAAATAGCTACCATTCACTTTACGTAAATTAATACTATTAACATCATTCTGTTCTTCAGAATTCGTTACAATATCAATATCATTTGCAATCATAAAGCATGTTAAAATACCTATTCCAAAATGACTAATAGAGCAAAAATCAGGAAATTCTTTTTTAATTGTATCGTCACGATATTTTGAAGCCCCAACTTTTAAGAGATAGTTTTCTACATCAGAAATCGTCATACCAGTTCCATTATCCCAAAAACTCAATTCTCTTTTTTCTTCATTCCAGTCAACTTGTACTTTTCCTTGAGTAATAATTCTACCTTTTTTATTTTCATACTGTTTTTGCAATTTTACTGCATCTATCGCATTTTGAACTAATTCTCTTACAACAACTGATGAGTCGTTGTACAATGTATGACCAACTAACAATTGTAAAATATTTTCCTGTGCGATAGTAAATTGAAGTTTTTTCGTTTCAAATCCTATAACGGTAATTCTAGTTTCGTCAATTTCCCTCCAAGGAAATTTATATGATAATGCACCTTCTTTTTTTCTCGCTTTTTCAACAATTTCATTACATTTTTGTAATTCTTTACGTGTATACTGTAAATATGAAGATAATCCGAAATATGCTTCTGCAGTTTCTGCACCTTCAAAATATGCCGTAATTTCTATTGTATCCTTTTCTAGCTTTTCATCAATATTTTCTTCACCATCTCTTTTTAGTTTTGGTTGTACAGCTCGCACAGCCATTTGCTTTTCCCACTCCACAACACTCATTGGATTAGAAACATTTATCATCTTTCTTGTTATAGAAGGTGTTCTATCCTTTGTTATATGTAATAAATCCGCTATTCTAAGAATAACAGCAATATAATTTAAATTTACTTTTTCATTTTTATCATTTCCATATACATTATCTACTCGATACTTTGTAAAATCATCAATATCATCTTCATGGTGACTTTCACAAATCATAGCTAAATCAACTTTGAACATTTTATCTAGACTCTTTAGGATGTCTTCTATTATTTCTTTAATTGTCGATGCATCCCCCAAGTCAGTTTCCAAACTTCCTTCTATCCATTGTTTTATTCTTCTTGCATGATTTTCTCTAACAAACTCTTGATACAAAAAATATTCGTCTTGTTTTTCAACAAATTCAACATACTCTGATTTTTCCATTCCAGAAAGGACTTCATTTTTATAGTTCTTAAAAGATGAGGTCTCTCGTTTTTCATATTCATCTTTTGTCACTACCATACCTAAATCATGAAAATAAACTGCTAAAGTCAACATTAACCACTCAGCAGACGTCATTTCTTTTTTTGTTTCATCGGGAATCAACCATTCTATGATACCAAGCATCTCATCAATATGCGAAATATTATGTACCGTGTATTCTTCAAATATCCCTATCTTACCAATATGTCCTAGTATTTCTTCTACTTGATCTCTAACATGTAGTAATTTCAATCCTCTACAAAAAGATAAATTTTCTGCTTTTTCCGCCTGTATTTCGACATAATTTTTTAATTTATCATTCATATTTTTAATCTCCTTATCCTTAGGCTCATTTCTATACCATTGCTAATCTCAATTCTTTTAATTTTCTATATTTTTTCATTAATCTCTTCAATCCACCCACTGTCATCACTCTCAAACAGCTTTATGAACTTTCCAAAATTACTGCTGCCAGTAACAGAATCATCCGAATCCAAATCTTTCACTCGTCGGCTCATATCTTTGTAATTCTTCACAGTAACATGTTCCATAACTTTCTGAATCTGGTCTGCTCTTCCTTTGTAATTCTCCACCCCTGTATATTCCTTTATCAAGGGAGCATTCACTGGTTTTGCCGGAGATTTCAGATTTTCATCGGTCCAATGTTTAGATATAATCTGCATCGTACATGGATTACCAAATATAAGCACTTCATTCGCTGCACTATCCACACCATGAAACTCATTAATTTTGCGTTTAATGTCCTCATACTGCTCGTGAGGCTTCTTCTCTGTATCACAAAATACAAGTACAAGTTCATCTGCTCCATTTTGATATCGGTCCTGATACCTCGCTGGGATATTACCATTTCCACCGGCATTGACCAATGAAATATCATATTGCTCATTCCATACTTTTAAATTTTTTAATCGATTTAGATACTCATATTCCTCATTACCTTCACAGATAATACAGATTTTATGGTTATCCAAAAACTTAGGGAGCTTATTTGGCATCGGCATCATCCCCCTTTACACCACTTTTAATACTAAGCAATGAGTTAATCAATTCAGGATCAGGCAAAGCTCCAAGCGCACCTTTCCGATATTTTTCCATAACATCTGTCGTATCTCGTACGCCCTGCTGTGCTGTAAAATCTGCAAGTGAATATACATACACACCTTCTTCATCCTTATGAACAAACCAAATCTGCTCCTTTCGAAACATTCTCTTGCAATCCATAAGATTTATATCATGTACTGTAAATATCATCTGTGCACTTGTATTTAATTCATTATTAAACATCGCAACAATCGCCCTGGTAAGCTTAAAATGAATACTGCTATCCAACTCATCCACGACTAAAATTCTGCCTTGTTCAAGTGCTTCAATTACATAGCTGGCAATAGCTGCAATCTTCTTTGTTCCTGTGGAGTCAAACATCATACTTGGAACATGGACTCCCTTATAAGTAGAAACCAATCTGATTTGATCCATAATGTTCTCTGGAATATCAAGCACTTTCTCATCTGGCTTTTCGTCACCTTCACCAGTTTTCAGCTGTATCTTATCCATATCCACATATTCAAAATTATCCATATATAAGTCAGCATTTTTTATGAACTCAACAACCTTTTGCTGTAACTGATTCTTATTCTTCATAAGTTCAATCGTGTGCTGCATAGGTATGTTATTCATATTGATGATATCAATTTTTTCTGCAAATCCGACAAGAATCTGCTTCATCTCATTGATATGTTCGAATTTACTTGTATCTACCACATAGCATAGCAAATTATTTTTCGATACAACTGAAATCATATTCTGAACAGATTCATCAATACACTCATATATTTCACTAACAGTATCTTTTTTTAACCAACAAACTTCCTTTTCGTTGTTGTACTGATCTTTAAATATCTCCGAAAATGACTCATATATATATTCTTCTTTTTCTGCATCATACTTAAAATCATAAGAAAACTTTCTTCCAGATGCCATAAATGTAACACCTAACTCGCATACATCACTATCAGTAAATATATTTGGCATCAGTCCATTCTTCTTATTTAAAAGTACATTTCTTATTGCCCTAATGCACTTGATTAGACATGTTTTACCAGCATTGTTTGGTCCATATATTCCTACCGTTTTAAGGACATTAAAATTATTCTCTTTGTGAACATTTGCTCCAAATTTTTTATTTCGCATATCTGCTTTCATCGAAAATGTAATGTCATCCTCAAATGCATAACAGTTTTTTGCTCTTATCTCTATAATCATGGCTCATTCCTCCAAGTCACTTTTCTTCTTTACTTATCATTATTATATCATTAATTATTTTTTATGCAACTTTTTTTTCACAAAAAATATAATTTAGAGATTAATTAAACTTAACATAGCAAAAAGGACAGCCTCCCAGCAGCCCTCTACATCACACATACTCTCAAAAAATCTAATTTTCAAAAAACTGCAAGCATTTTGCAAGCACAAAAAACGGGAAGCCGCATAAATACTGGCTTCCCGCTGTTTTTACTGTCCCTTCGCACACCCACTTTGCATTTTTTTAGCAAACTCACTTGTAAAAACTTCCCTTTCCGACCCTTCCGTGATACTGCACTATTTTTACTTTTTTCTTTCTGCCTTTTTCTCTCAGCGATGCATACAACACCAGGTTCTTTTCAGGCATACTTTTGATAAGATTCTTTTGTAACTTTTCTCTCAGAGCGGCTGGAAACAGCTTATTTACTGCATTTTCTTCGGGTGTGGATTTCTTTAAGGTTTCTTTTTTTCTCTTCTTTCAGGACTGAAAAAGCCCTGCATCAGGATGGTCTCTGATGCAAGGCTTCTAATTTTTTTCTCTATGTTTTTATGTCTTTTTTTGATGTTTTTTCGGGTGCTCCGTATGGCTCGGATTTTCTGATTCTTACAAAGGGGATTATCAAAAAAGTGCCAAAGAGGAGTACTAAAAAATATTTACTGTCCCTTCGCACACCCACTTTGCATTTTTTTAGCAAACTCACTTGTAAA
>JAUUNJ010000090.1 GCA_030844625.1 Roseburia sp.
TAAAAAGTTTATATGATAGAGGCGTCAAGCTGGCGGTAGCCACCTCTTCGGACAGACAGCTTTTTATGGCAACATTGAAAAGAGAAGATATACTCAGATATTTTTCCCATATAGTTACGGTAAATGAAGTAGAGAGAGGAAAAGGATATCCGGATATTTATGAAAAGGCAGCAGAAAGGCTGAGAATTAATCCTCATAAATGTGTTGTGTTTGAAGACATTCTTACAGGAGTATCCGGTGCCAAGATGGGGGAATTTAATGTGATTGCAGTACATGATGAAAAATCGGATTATAATAAAGAAAAAATTCAAAAAATAGCAGATTATTATATAGAAAGCTTTAAAGAATTATTATAGGTTGCCTGACAAGACTCAAAATCATACAAGAAACAGGAGGAATGGTAAAATGATAAATCCAACAAAATTATTGAAGATGAAAGGACTTTGGGAGAAATTTAACAATAATCACCCAAAAGTTATGCCTTTTTTTAATGCGGCAAATTCAAAAGGGATTACAGAGGGTACGATAATAGAAGTGAAAGTTAAGTATCCGGACGAGACAGAATATACAACGAATGTTAAAGTGACACAGGAGGATCTGGAGTTGTTTCATCAGGTTAGCGAATTAAACAGATAATGAAAAAACAGAGGGAATCGAATGCAGTAAAGCGTGGAGTTATATTATACAAAAAAGTAATTGACAAATATTTTGATAGGGTATAACCTAGTAAAAGTACAACTATAAAAAATCAGGAAAAGGAGGTAAATAAAATGAGAATTAATAATAATTTAAACGTTAACAATCAATTAAATAGAAAATCATTGGAAAATGCCTCCGTTCTATATAAGAATTGATATCCGGAATTCGATTTATATTAAGAATTGATATATCATTATGTAACATGCCGTGGCAGTTTCTGTCACGGTTTTTTTATGCATTTAAATAGTAGTTTTAAGAGGGAGGAAAAATTGAAAAAATTATCATCATACATTTTAGAACATAAATTCAGATATTTTATTGCAATTGTTTCAATGATTATTTCGGTAACTCTGGATTTGATGGCACCACAATTTACAAAACATATTATCGATGATGTTATTGTGGCAGGTCAGATATATAAATTGAAATTTTTGCTGTTAGGTATTTTTATGATAGGTATCGGCAGATGTGTATTTCAGTATATAAAAGAATATACATTTGACTGTCTGGGGTCCGACATTTCCAGTTCCATGCGAAAGGATCTCTTTGTACATACTCAGAATTTAAGTGAAGACTTTTTTGACCGGACAGATACCGGTGAACTGATGTCACGAATTAAGGACGATATTGATAAAATATGGGATGGACTTAGTTATGTCAGTATGCTTCTGATTGAAGTGGTAATACATACTTCCATTGTTCTGTTCTGTATGTACAGTATGGATATACGCCTTGCCATTATTCCGACTATAGCTATGATTTTTTGTGGGTGCATTGCACTTATTATGGAGAGAAAGCTTGGAACAGTTTATGAGGAGATAAGCGAGGAAAATGCCGAGTTAAATACAGTCGCCGAAGAAAATCTGGCAGGAGTAAGAACTGTCAAAGCGTTCGCAAGAGAAAAATATGAGATTGAAAAATTTTTATCTCACAACAATCGTTATTATGAATTAAACATGAAGCAGTCCAAGGTATTTGTTAAGTATTATCCATACTTTTCTGTGGTGACAAAAATACTGCCTCTTTTGACACTTTTGGTGGGAGGTAAATTTGCCATTGAGGGAAGTATTACTCTTGGAACTTTGAGTGCAATGGTGGAGTATTCCAATAATATTGTATGGCCTATGGAAATGCTTGGATGGCTTACAAATAGTTTTTCGTCGGCAGTTGCTTCCAACAAAAAAATCAAAAGGATTTATAAGGAAAAACCTGACATAAGGGAAGTGGAAAATCCGATTACTTTGGAGCGAGTAAATGGGAAAATTCAGTTTGCAGGTGTTTCTTATATGAAAGATGACAGAAATATAATATTAGATGACATCAGTTTTGTGGTTGAACCGGGATGTACTCTTGGAATTATGGGAGAGACCGGATCGGGAAAATCCACTATCATTAATCTGCTGTCCAGATATTATGACGTCAGTAGTGGAGCAATAAAACTGGATGATGTGGATATCAGGGAAATGTCACTGAAACAGGTTCGTGAAAGTGTTGCACCTGTTATGCAGGATGTATTTTTGTTTTCAGATACTATTTCAGAAAATATTAAGCTGGGGAAAAAAGATCACATAGGAGCAGAGGAAATCAAGAAAGCCTCTGATAGTGCACAGGTGGCTGAGTTTGCGGAACGTATGGAAAATCAATATGATACCGTAATAGGTGAGCGTGGTGTGGGACTCTCCGGAGGACAGAAACAACGTATCAGTATTGCCAGAGCTTTTGCAAAACATAATCCGATTCTTGTATTGGATGATTCTACCTCTGCCCTTGACATGGAAACAGAGCAGCAGATTCAGGGAGCACTGGATAATCTTACAGGTGTGACAAAAATTATTATTGCCCACAGAATCAGTGCGGTTCGTAAGGCAGATGAGATTATATTATTAAAAAATGGAAAAATTGTGGAGAGAGGAACTCACGAAAGTTTAATGGCAGAAAAAGGACTGTATTATGAGACTTATCTGGCACAGTATGGAGATGTTATTACCAGTGAAAGTATACAAAATGTGAAGGACAATATTTTGTCGGACAATGGGGTATTTGTTGCAGATAAGAAAGAGAGAAAGGAGGAATAACAGTGGCTTATAATTCATTTAAAGAAGACGAACAAAGTGCAGAAAAAAGTAAACTTCAGACACTAAAAAGATTGTTTTCCTACCTGTTAAAATACAAATGGACAATATTGCTGGTACTGTTACTGATGGGATACTGCGTAGCAGTCAGTCTGGCAAATCCTCTGATTATAGAATCGGCAATTGACGATTATATAGGCAAAGGGAACTGGGTTGGGTTGTGCAAATTACTGGCAGTGGCTTTGATATTAAATCTTCTGGTAACTTTCGCCATAAAAAGCCGGATGTACATTATGGCAAAAATGTGTAACAGAATTCTTCTTACAATCAGACAGGAATTGTATACCCATATTCAGAAACTGGGATTTAAATTTTTTGACAGTAGACCTACCGGAAAAATATTGTCAAGAATCATTGGCGATATTAATTCGTTAAAGGATGTATTGTCTAATTGCGTAACAACATTGATTCCCGATTTCATTACGGTAGCAGCAGTTGTAACAATCATGTTTGCCAAGAATCCTAAACTGGCGTTAGCAGCATTAATCAGTACGCCGCTGATGGCTTTTGCTACTTCCTATATTGAAATAAAGGCCCATCCCAGATGGCAGAAATTTCGTAAAAAATCTTCCAATTTAAATGCTTTTCTTCATGAAGATATGTCGGGAATGAAAATCATACATAGTTTTACTGCGGAAAAAGAGACCGAAGAAACTTTTGATGAGCTTGTTAAGGAACATAAGCAGTCATTCAGGGAAGCAGTTAGAATGAGTGATTGCTTTGGTTCGGCAATTGATTTTTCCTGGGGACTGGGCTGTATTTCTCTGTATTTTGTGGGAATCGTTATTCTCAAGGACGAACATATTTCGGTTGGTACCTTTCTGGCATTTGGAACTTATATTAATATGTTTTGGCAGCCAATCAATAATTTAAGTAATTTCTATAATCAGATTATAACAAATATAGCAGGGGCAGAAAGAATTTTTGAAATTCTGGATACGGAGCCTGAAATTGCAGATGGGAAAACGGTGGCAGAATTACCTGAACTGAAGGGTCAGGTGGTGTTTGATCATGTTACTTTTGGATACGATGAAAAAATTGTATTAAATAATGTAAGTTTTAACATTCAACCGGGAGAAACCATTGCACTGGTCGGTTCTACAGGAGCAGGAAAGTCTACCATTATAAATTTAATCAGCAGGTTTTATGATGCAAATAAGGGAAATGTACTTCTTGACGGACATAATGTGAAGGATGTAACCATTGAAAGTCTCCGCAGACAGGTGGGAACAATGACACAGGAGAATTTTATTTTTTCGGGAACAATTAAAGAAAATATTCGTTATGGTAAGCTGGATGCCACAGATGAGGAAATTATAGAAGCCGCAAAAGCTGTGAATGCTCATGATTTTATTATGAAAATGGAAAACGGATATGATACGGTGCTTTCAGAGCGGGGAGGAGAATTGTCTATTGGACAGAAGCAACTTCTGGCACTGGCACGAACTATGGTGTCAAAACCGAAAATATTAATTCTTGACGAGGCGACTTCCAGTATAGATACAAAGACGGAACTTATGGTGCAGGAAGGTATAGAACAGTTATTGAAAGGAAGAACTTCTTTTGTAATTGCACACAGGCTTTCTACAATCAAGAAAGCAGACAGAATTTTTGTGATAGAAGATGGAGAAATCATTGAAGAGGGAAATCATATACACCTTTTAGAGACAAAAGGAGCTTATTATAATCTGTATATGGCACAATTTAGAATATTTGAGTAAATTTTATATATATAAAAACATGAAATAAAAAACCTGCAAAATATTCACCAAAAGTTCTTGACAAAAAAGTATGGTTATAGTATCATATTTCTTGCGTGTGAAACACACGCAAGACAATGCGCGAGTGGCTCAGTGGTGGAGCACCTCCTTGCCAAGGAGGGGGCCGCGGGTTCGATCCCCGTCTCGCGCTTTTTTACGTGATGGCAATGAGCCATGCAATAACAAAAAGAAGAGGTTCGATGAAAGTTTACTTTCGAGAGAGGCTCTTCTTTTTTGTTATTATAGGGCGAAGCCCGCGACCGAGATGAAACACCGTAGGTGTGTAATCGAGGTGTACATGGCTCATATCTCAACTGCCCTAAAACAAAGGAGTTCCGTGTGCCCAGTCTCTCCTCAGAAAAAATCCTGAAGTACATTTACATACATATGCATACATCTATTAAGCAAGGCAAAACGTAGTTTTTGTCGCCTCTGCGACTCCTATTTGGAGACTGCACTTATAATATTTTCTGAGTACTAAACCCGTTATCCTGATAAAAATAAAAGATTACTGTGAAAAATGCTTGGTGGGGTTAAAAGAATCTGTCAGAAAATGATTACTCCTTAACAGATAGTAATGTAAGTCGATAAAGTAATTGTAAGTTATATGAATATTCGATATAATTAATTTATTAAAATTCAAAATTTAGAACTAGACAAATCGGAATTTCCGGAGGTGTAAAGATGGCTGAAAAAGACCTTTTATTAGGAGCATTAAAGGTATTTTCGTTTTTTGATGGTGCTACTGATATCAAATTTTCTTATAATTTTAAATGCACAGAATATGATGAATTAATAAGCAAATATAATTTATTAAATGTAATCGGAAATGGAAGCACACTTGAAAAAGTAATTAGACTAATGGAATGGTGTTCCCAAAATGTTTTACATAATGGGGGAACAAAGGATGTCGAATTTTTAGAAAAAAATTCTTTAAGTATTCTCGCCTATTCATTCCAAAAAGGTAGAGAATTTGGTGTATATTGCAGATTACAGGCAATAGTATTTACAGAGTGTTGTCTTGCTTTAGGAATTAAATCAAGAATATTACATTGTTTACCTTTTACACCATATGATTTTGATACACATGTTGTTTCAATGGTGTACATTGAAGAGATGAATAAATGGATTATGATTGATGCAGGCAACGGACGATATTTTTTGGATGAAAAAAACAACATTCTTTCCCCATTAGAGGTTCGAAAAAAATTAGGCAACAAAGAATTTATCACATGCAATGTTCCAGATGAGCGTTATCTTTTATATATGGCAAAAAATCTATTCTATTTTAAATCTCTGCAGATTAATACGTTTGGTGCAGATTTGGTAAAAGGGCAAGAAAGTATATACTGTGTTCCAACAGGGTTCAATGTTGTGGAAAGAGAGATTGGCTATTGTCAATATGCAATCAGTAACTCAGATCCACAATTTATTTCGGATTGGGAAAAAGCATTAAACGAGTATGTGAACAGAACTGAAATTATGATTGCAAGCGAATCTTGTTTTTTTGATTGTAAATAGTTATACAAATTGGAATTTAGTGAAGAGGTGTAATTGTGAAGTTGAAGGTATTATTGGCTGTTCCCTACAAAGGTAATAGTATATATGAACTAAGAAAAATTCTTTCTCAAAATGATGTAGATTTATATGTTTTCCCAGAAGGATTTTTGGATAGTAATACATTGACTGAAGCTCTTGAAATTATAAAGAACGACCAGAAATATATCATTACAGGTTTTAAAGATTTGTGTAATAATGGTCAACATAAAGTGCTTGTTATTGATAATGGTAAGATTGTTGATGAATATACAAAATGCATTTTGACTAAGGGTGAAAAAGAAAAAGGGAAACAACACGGTGAAAAAATCATTTGTGTTAATACCAAATTTGGGAAAATAGGCGTCACGATTTGTTATGAGATTCATTTTCCAGAAGTAGCAAGGATAATGTCTTTAGAAGCTCCGGTTATGCTTATAAATATTATTGGAACAGGAATGTATCATGATTTACAACTTGAACAGTGGACGACATTAGCAAAAGCTAGAGCCATTGAAAATGAAGTGTATGTTTTGGGATGTTCACATTATGAAGGAGAAATACCTTTAGCATATGTTTATAACTCTGTGGGACGATGTGAATTGATGAAAACAAACGAGTGTGGTGGATTTGTTGTTGAAGTTGATTTGGACAAAAGCAATGAAAAGGTAATCAATTATTTAGAAGATAGAGTACCAAGGTTATTTAATGTTTTATCTGAATGATAAATAAGAATTTATATAGGAAGGAATTTAGGATTCATATGAAAATAATCAGAAAAATATTTGAAGTTCCTGAGTCATATATTCAGTCGGTCAAGCATTATTCCATAAAGGATACTGGTATGGCAATGGGGTTTTTTATCCTGTATTGCGGTGCAATGGTTGTTTCTGGATTTCTCAACGCGTATCTGACTATTTTGGAAAGGACATTCTCTGGCATAATAATCAATTCCTGCTTTGTAGGTGTTGTACTTTTATTTTTAGCTGTAAAAAAGCAGGGAGTCGAGGCTGTTGGACTGAAAAAAGGAAATATAAGGCTGTCACTGATACTGGGAATCGTGCTTGCTGCAATTCTCTTTTTCTGCAACTGTCTGTCTAATATAATTTTTGAGGGTCAGGTTTTTGTTCCATTCAAGACGATACTGATATACATTATATACTTTTTTACCGTAGGTTTATGCGAGGAGGTTATCTTTAGAGGATACATTCTAACTAGGCTGTATGGAATTGTTAGAAATGTGTATATTGATATTCTATTATCAGGAGTGCTATTTGTACTTATGCATTTTCCTTTCAGAATGGTAGCTTATAACCTATCGTTTTTTGAATTGGTAGCCAATGTTTCCTATATAATAGACCTATTTGTAACGAGCTTGGTACTGTCATTTATCAGAGTAAAATCTGACAGCCTTTATGGTACTATAATTCCACATTGGATTTCAGACTTGTCATACTCAATAGTAACGCACGTATAAATTCCAGTTTGTCGAAGGATTTAGGTGCACTTACAAAACTACTATTAGTAACTATTTGCTTTAAATTAGACTGATTTATTAGTGTTATAACGTCAATGCCCTTGCGGTGTTGACTTTATTTTTGGGACGTTTTTAACTTCTATCCTTTTCTGTCTTATCCATTCTTTCATCCATATATGATTTCTTTGATGTAACCATCTAAGGAATACTTAGAGATGGACCTTTAAATTTATAATTGAGTGGAATTATTATATTTTATGAGATATAATAATTATAAATAAATTTTTGGAGGAATACATGGAATTGAATGACACAAATAATAAATATATTACCTTCAAATTGGGGGATATGACATTTGAATATGACGAAAAGAAAAATCAAAAGAATATTGAAAAGCATGGTATTTCCTTCAAAAGTGCTGCGCGTGTATTTTTTGACTATGATAGAATTGAATTTTATGACGAAGAAAATAGCCAGGAGGAAGAAAGATATGATACTATAGGAGATACTACAGCAGGAAATATTGAATTGTTTGATAATGGAACTGTTATTGGAAACGTAAGAGAAATAACAGGTGGAAAAGAGGACGTTCTTTTTGTAGTATATACCGAAAGAATTAAAAAGAATGATGCCGGGAAAGATACTGATATAACAAGGTTGATTTCAGCCAGATATGCAACCAATTTTGAAAGGGGGTTATATTATGGTAAATATTAGTGAAATGACACCACAATTAGCTAAGGACTTAAAGTTTTCTGAGCAGGAGATACAAGAATTAGAAAACGCCAAAAAGATGGAGATTACTTTTGATGAAGATTGTCCCGAAACAACACCTGAACGGGCATTAAAGTTTAGAAGAGTTAATCCATCACGCAGGGATTCATCAAAGAGAGCCTGATATTTTTTCATTTATTGTATTTTTTATGGCGACTATTTGTCGCCATTTTCCTTTTTGAAAAATCAAAAGAAACTTTAAAGGGGTGCTTCACCTGCCGAAGAAATTTTAATTTTAGTTTTCATTCTATGTCTTCGATCCCCGTCTCGTGCTTTTTTCATGCCCGGATTTT
>JAUUNJ010000091.1 GCA_030844625.1 Roseburia sp.
GGTACAAGTCGATATATCTAACGTCTGACAGTCTAAGGATGAAAACATATATTCAGCATTTGAAATTACTGCATTTTTTAAAATCAGTGTCTTTATGTTTACACCATCAAAAGTGTTTGTAAATTCTGTTATGTTTTGATTGTTTTTGAAATCTAATGTAAAACTGGCTGCCTGTATATCTGTATACATAAATCTTAACGTTGTAAGATTTTTTGCTTCTGCCAAAATCTTATTTGTTACATAATCTATAAAGTTTTTATCAGAATTGCAATACAATGACAATGCCGGATCATTTAAATATGTAAAATCTAAACTATCAATAAAAGCTTTCTGATTCTTTAATGTTGCAAGTCTTGAAAAACATATACTATCTTCACAATATCTTAAGTCTAATGGGGTTTTTTTATTAATGTACACGATTTCACTGGCATAAAACATAGATTCCACCCTAGCACTTTTGACGCGTGAAGTTCCTTCATTGAATTTAGCAATCACAAATTTTTCCGGTAAATTTAATGTTGTGGCGTTTAATGAATAAAATATACCGCTAAAATCCTCTACTTTTGAAGTGTCAAAAGATGTCGGCAACGTAAATGTTGAATTTGAACTGTCGTATCCAAAGTCCATAAACATTCTGTTCATCGATGTTGCATTTGCCGTGTTAAATGTTGTCGGTAAATAAAAGTTAACTTTGCTAATACTTATGGCACTAAACGCATCCTCAAACATATTATCAAAACATTCACAGCCAGAAGTATCCAGATAATTTAAATTGTAAATACCGCCATAATTAACATAAGCAGTATAAGGTAGCATTTCTAATACATTTTCAAATAATGATTGCCCATAATATAGTTTAGTTTTATTTTCAAAAACAATATTAAGTACACCTGTATCATAATAACTTGTGCTTAAGGCATCGGATATCAACGTCTTAAAATCTTTTTTACTATATAAATATCCATTGCTGTTGTTTGTTTTTATATATACACTGTAATATTCTCTGCCATCATAACCAAACGCAGAATAAATATCAGCCGTAACACAGTTGTTGTCTTTTACCATTCCTTCAGAACTCTTATAAGCCCCAATGTTTAATGTTTTGAGATATTTTCCCTTTGCTTTTGAAGATACTGTTGCTATTTTTTTGTTTTTAGACTTATATTTAATTTTTTTAATTACGTAAAATACCGGGTGGTAATCACTCGGTATTTTTATGTACAATGATATTTAATTTACTTGATAAAGCAGAATTTCTGGAGCTGTTGGGTTACAATTCAGCTCTCTATCTCACAATATATTGGATAATGATCTGATAAACTAACCGTTCTATCAACGACCACATTATTATATGAATAATTGTCCCAAAATTTATTACTATTTTCTAACAAAATATGATCAATATGGGTTCTAAAAATCCGATGGGTATATAACCCCTGACAAATATCAATATACCCCTCCATAAGCAATAAATAATTTTGTCTATTTACTGCTATTTCATTATCATTTTTATCTTTAATATAGTTTCCCGCATTGAAATCTCCTAGCATTATATCAGGTCTAAATAACTCTTTTTCCCTTAACCAGGTTCTTAATTCAAACGCATTGTGGGAATGCACTCCTAATATATTTAAATCAACTCCATTTACCAAAAAAGAAACGCAACAATTATTATTGATTCCATCATTATTTCTTTCAATTAAGCCGTTCTTTGCTAGAACCATGGTCATTTTTATTTGTCCCTTTGAAGAAACATTGTAAATTTTCTTAAATTTATCTTCAGGAAAATATATATTGAATTTTTTAAATAATTCATGCTCTTCCCATGTTGTATTATCTTTATATGGAATTTCTTGTAAAACAACTATAGAATTTTCTTTTTGTAAATGCTTTAAAACAACTTCTTTTTGTTCATCCAATTTTTGTATTCCATCACGAATAGTTTTATTTTTGAAAGATTTATTACCAAATTCATGTAATTGGGTATTCCATGTCATTAAGTTTATTTTCATATATACGCCTTTCACAATTAAATCAAATGGGCTTTACCAAAGGATATGTCTACATATATATCTTTATAGTCTGTCTCCAAACGCCGGGGTTGTTCATCATATAACTTCAAAGTCTTGTTTTTGCCTTCTAATGACTTGTAAATTTTCAAGACATACCTGATTTAAATATATATGATTTTTGACATATCAACTTCATGAGCAGTTCCCTCTTTTTCTGTGGCGTAACCTACCAATACCGCCACGCCGAACTCATATCCTTCAGGTATAATCTTTTCTTTGAAATCTTCCCCCTTCTCCGTTTTATAAGTCAATCCAGCCAAACCGCAAATAACATTTCCCAGCCCCAATGAACTTGCTGCCAATGCTATATTTTGGGATACGATTCCACAATCCATATCCGTCCATGGTGCTTTCGCAATAACAATCATACATGGTGCATTGTAGAATATTTTACCTCCACGCTGCATAATTCTTTCATACACCACTCTTTCTTCTTCTTTCTTCGAAAGCATCTCCATTGTAGCTTTGTCCATTTCATCAATCAAAGTCTTATCCTTAATGACAATAATCTTCCAAGGCTGATTGTTCATCGCACTAGGTGCCTGAATACCTGCCAATGCAATTGCTTCAATTTTTTCCTGCTCTACCGGCTCTCCTGTGTAACTGCGACAGGAATAGCGGTTTTTGATTGTTCTTAACGTCTCGTTCATGTTTTCTCCTCCTATCTTTTTAATTAATTAAATAGTATAAAAGCCGGTAACCGAAACCGGAAATTATGTACTCCGGAAATTAATAGCCATATTTATTCTCCATCCTCTTTTTTTCATATTTTTTCTCCTTTTGGGCTTTGGTGATAGTAATTCATAGAAAGCCGCCGGCATATAGACAACCGCTTACCTCCTTATGATGCTACGAACATCCCATATTCTTTCGGAATATGTAAAACTCCATCTATCATATGCCCCTGTAGTGTTTCTCTTATTTTTTGTCTAGGCACATCATTTAGAGATGTCATACTGGAAAGCGAATATATATAATCCATTATGTCATCAATATTTGTAACGGCTAAAGAGTCCTTATATTCCAGCTTCTATTTTGCAATCTTTCGTTCAACAGCCCTATCTTTATCCCTGCATCCCATTAGCCTGTCTAATCATATCCTCAACAACTATGTCATAGATTTCACCAACCGTACTGCAATACTCAAGAACCTTCCAAGGTTCATTCGTATGGAAATGAATTTTCACTAAATCCTCATCTCCTGCTGCAATTAAACTATTTCCTTCGATATGTTCTGTAATATAATCCGCGATTTCATCCTCATCCAAATCTCTGTCTCTTCTGTCAATCAATAGCTGTGTATCGTAACGATATGCAAACTGATCATCTTCTGCATCAATTGATCTGATTCCCATTTTTATTAACCTCCATGCACGTTTATTTTTTTATAAATTCTAATTTATATGTTCATTATATACTACAATTTCTTCTCTGCGCAATCAAAAATTATCCTGCAATTACATCCTCCATTAATTCCATGTCACTCATAAGCATTTCATAACCTAATACAATCACCAACTTACTGTTATATGTTCTGTTTAGAAGATATATTGTTCTTATGTACAGTCATAACTTTTATTAAAAATAACATTCAAACCGTGCAAAACATGTATAAAAATGCGATTATTCTTAATTTGCTCATCAGTTGGTTCAATACCAAGTCCTTTCTTCATTCTAAAGCACATCCCATTTTTTGTAATCTATAAATATTTTTACATACTGGATTTTGTTAGTCAGTTAATTTTCAATTAATCGTTCTCACAAACTTTTCCATCTTTTAATGACAAATAATTATTTGCAGTATCAATTTCATACTCATAATGAATTTTATAATAAATATCCTGTGTTTTCGTATCTTCATCCTCTCTTCCACAATATGTATCATTTGAGCCATAAAACTCTTTTACATTCGGTCCAATATGAATAACAAACGTATATGTATCATATTCCGTATCTGTAACCAGTTCTTCGTCTTCTGTACTAAATGCCTTGTCATCTTCGTTGGGAATATCATACTTTTCTGGAAATCTTACAAAAAAAGGCGCAGGCAGCCCTCGACCAATATATCCGCCTATATTGGTAATTTTATTTCCTTCATATTCATCAGGAATATAAACATCATAAATATTGGAAGGATTATCATCTGAGTCACTTTCTCTCATCTTTGACTCATCTCCATCCCATATGTAATCAAATACAAAAACTTGCGTTTTACCTATTGAATATCCATACTCAAAATCACCGTCCTCAAATGTGTCCGTTGCTGTACAACCCGATAGCAAAAACAAAATTGCTGCAAAACAGAAAACAACTTTATATCTTTTAAAGAACTCATACATCTGTTCTTTTCTATACACTTCAACTCTCCTTTATATATTAAATCTTTGAATGAACCTAATTATAACACAACCCCCAAATAAATATATAAGTATAAAAAGAGTAAATCTCAGTTGATTTACTCTTAATAATATTGGT
Source organism: Roseburia sp. (assembly GCA_030844625.1). GTDB lineage: Bacteria > Bacillota > Clostridia > Lachnospirales > Lachnospiraceae > Eubacterium_G. The sequence goes on from JAUUNJ010000091.1 coordinate 4,548, forward strand.
AATTTTCTTTTTTTTAACTATTTATTACATCCAATGGCCTCTGAAAATTTCTCTGCCTGCTCGCCCGGCCAGCATCCCAAGATATAGTTAATTATATCGTTTTGTTTTTCTGCTATAAATTCTCTTGTATAAGCTTCCATAAATCCAATCTGCCTGTCACTGTATTTTATTTTTTCAGTTTCATCAACAAGAACAGACTGATAGAACTCGTAATGCGTCTCCATACATTCTTTTAATTCTTCAAAATGCTTTGCAGCATCCTCAAATCTATACATATGAACTTCTGCATTGATAAGAAATTTATAAATATCACGAAGGAATCCACGACAGTATGAGATTAAATACTTATTTTCACTAAGGGTTTCTATTAATTTGATGGCCCATTCCCCATACTCTACTGCGTATGCCGGATTATGCCAGCTAAAAGTTTCCATTGCATACATATTCTCTTTATTGATGGCGCGAGCAAAGTTTTGAAGATTATGTGTAAGAACCTCCTGCATAGCATCCACACCATTTTCAAAACCTGCCAGTTGCGCGAGAATACTCTCCTGAAGTCTGTTTGACGCTACTGATGGCAACTGTTCAATATGCTCTCTTGCATAAGCAAAGTTTCTATCATGAATGTATATCCATGCCAGTGCAAAATGCGCTCGTTCTACCCATTCCTTATCATTTGAAAACCGAATGGCATTTGAGCCATACTTGATGGCAAGTTCCCTGTACTCCGGCCATTTACCTTCGGCAAAATGTTCAAAGTCTACAAATCTGCTAAGATTGGCAACCTGCTCCACATAATACACTGAGTAAATGTAATTATCCGGATTCTCATATACCTTCTTTAGCATAAACTGACACGCTGTTAATGCCGCTTCTGCCTTGTTCTCTGACTCTTCCTCAATTTTTTCAATCTGTCTTCTAAGTACAATGTAGAGTCCATCATCCATCTTTTCATCCTCAAGACCAAACAATATATCTGTAGAAACCGACAATGCTTTTGCCAATGGAACTACCAATGAAATGTCCGGCATTCCTGTCCCATTTTCCCATCTACTGACTGCCTGAGGTGTAACACCTATCTGCAACGCAAGTTCTTCCTGTGTCAATCCTTTTTGTTTTCTAATTCCCTTTATATTATTTCCTAGTGACTTCATTTTCTCTATGACCAGCTATTAACTGGCTACCTCCTCTTTTAATTTGTGAGTTTCGGTACCGTAGTTAAAATATAACATAGGAAATGACGCCATACAAACAACGGGTTATTAATGGAATTCAAGTGTGCGTTGTATGTGTGCCACTTAAGTTTTTTATCTAACCCTACAATCCGGACTTTATTTAATCATAGAAATCCTTGCGCTCCCATAAAGGATACCGTTCCTTCTTCCATTTCTTTATTGCACTTTGTATTAATTTAAATGTATTGTAGTCCATTTCTTATTCACCTCAAAAAAAGTTGGAATTTTTACCAAGGTAACCACCACAATAAATCAATCGTACATATTATAGTATCCTTTAATTTTTCATTCATTTTACACAATTTTATTAAACATCCTATAAGCAGATATACACTAAACACAATAAGTACTGGTGACAGTATTTTCGTATTTCCCAAGATGGTCATTGAAGCAATTACTAAAATAACGGAAACTATTATCCCTGCCAAATATGGTATGATTTTTTTCATAACGTTTTATGCACTCCCTTCAGTTAAAAAGCTGTTAATTAAATCTCTCTCCTGTACATTCTAATTCGTGTGGCAGATGTTACTCTGCCACACTGTAGTTCTCTATTTTCTTGCAACAATTAAATACCTATGGATAGTTCCTTCAATTCTACCACATTGATCTATTACATCTTGCATTTTTAATAATTTGTCAAAACATTTATCTACAGAGAAATCCGGAAACTCCCATTCAATAACATAGGCAAACCAAACAAAAGCTCCAATATCAAAAAAATTTATTGGTCGAAATGTCTCTTCTGCTTTAAGAATATGAAACCCTTCCTTTTCAAAATTTTCTCTTTGCTCCATCAGATTCATATGTGGATAAGGCTTTGGTGTCTCCGGTAATACGATATCAACTAAATCTCTGTCATTATCGCCACCGACTTGTTCTGTTATAAATAGCCCATCTTTTTTTATAAACGATATATTTCCTTTGGAGCAAACGCACCATGTCTGTTAATCATCACATCAAAGGACTCATCATTAAACGGAATATTTTCGGGATCACCACATTATATCATATGGATGAAATTCATTTACTAATTATAAAGGGTGCAGTCCAACAACATAAGCTTACGCCTGTAATTAGCCTCGATACAATCTGTTGTCAGTTTTAGAACTGCACCGAGTATTTAATTCGTTTTCTTACCTTAAACCTCCTATTACTTCTCCCATTTGTCTTTGATAAAATCGATATAAGGCTTTTTCCCAACTGCATCCTGATGCTTCTCATACCACCGATAGGACGCTTTTACTCCCTCACGCATTGGAAGAACATCATCCATCAACTCATATTGCTTTGTCACATCAAGATAATATTCATAATCATAAAAACTAAAATAATTTCTCTGCTCTAAGTCCTCATTTACATTCACAAATTCTGGTACTTTACCTGCTGCCTCGTAACATAAAGAAACCCAATCTTTTATAGAAATCGCCTCTTTATTTCCGACGTTAAAAATATGTTCTTCCGGCTTTTCTGTAATAAGATTTCAATAAATCTGCACAAATCGTTCACATGGAAAAACTGCATTTTCATACTACCATCTTTTGGTAAATAAAATGGTCTGTCCTGCATTGCACAATCAAAAACAAAACTTTCCCGATATACATTATTACCTTCACCGTAAAGATATGGTGGACGTAGAATATAGGCGTTTGGCACTCTCGTAAGCAATTCTTTTTCCGCCTCAATTTTGTTAGTTCCATATAAACCCCAGAATTTATTTTTCCCTAACACTCCATTTTCCTTAAATGGCTGTTGGCCCGTTTCCGGGTATACCGCACTGGAACTAATCATAATATAATCATCAAAAGTTCCCAACCCAGTAAGCAGCTTTGAAATATCCTGTTTGGTGTATGCTGTGATATCAAGAACTGCATCAAAGTGCATTTCCTTTAAAGTCTTTCCCGGAGCATTTCGGTCTTCCTGAATCCAGCGTACATTTGGTATCTGTGGATGATTCCCGCGATTTAGAACACAGATATCATATCCTCTTTCCAAAAAATATTCCGCGACGGCTTTGCTTACAAAAACAGTTCCACCTGTAACCAGTATTTTCTTCATGATTCTTCTCCCCTTCTGTTTACTTTTAATGCTTATTTCCATTTCGTCATAATGTTCAAAAAAATAACGGACATATGCTTTTACTGCAAATTATTTTCTAAATATAATATGGTGGAAAAAGCAATATCGACAAATTCTATTAATTAATATATTTGCAAAGCATTACACAAAAAGTCTATTATCTTTTTTTCATATTCGCCATATATTATGTTTTCCTTACTATCCGTATCACTACCGTCAACAAAATACTTACCGGTTTCTTTATTTATGGATAAGGAATCGAGCGGCCACCCTTCGAACCTTTTCGGGGAAGCTCTCCCAATCATATCAAAAGCTCCTGTTTTTCTGGCAATCTCAAAATCCATAAACGAAGTAATAACACCTCCATTATTAACTGCAATTCCATCAAGGTAATATGCTGATACCTTACAAGAATTTTTTGTTTATAATCTATTTCATCTTCCGTGAAACTATTACAAACAGGTCTAAAATCTTCTGGTACTTTCATATAAAACCATCTTTTTCGATTTTTCTTTTTATAATTCTTTATTAGTAATGGTATTGCTGTATCAATCCAGAAATTTCCATCTATTTTTCCAGATGACATACCACCATGATCAAATTCTTCAACATAACATATTGAATTTTTAGTTAATTCTTCTCCAGTTTTTTCTTCATATTGTTCTTTAACTATTTTTTTAATTTTTGCTTTGCTATAAAGAAATGGAATATTTTTACAATACTCTTGAAGATAATCCCACATATAGGAATCACCACAAAGTCTTCTATTTGATGCATTGGAACTAATACCAAAAAAAGAGGC